>NZ_JBNGOY010000011.1:0-127314 GCF_050589805.1 Carboxylicivirga fragile
GGGGCGCCCCTCCCTTCTTTATATCTTCTTATTTTACTGCTTCAACCGTATAACCTTCTTTCTTAAGAAGCTTGATTAGTCCTTTTTCGCCACCTAGATGTCCTGCGCCAACAGCGATAAAACAAGCTTGCTTCGTCATGTGTGATTCTAGAACCGGAATCCATTTGATATTTCTGTTATCCAACAAGAATTCGGCAAACTCTTCCATATCATCTTGCTGCATGATAAATTCGTAAAGCTTATCTGTGTCTTGTTCTTTATAGGTCTCAACCATTTTTGTGAATAGAGCTTTATTCTTCTCAATACTATTAATAGTTTCTGTTAATAGTTCGAGCTGTTCTTCATAGCTAACATTGTCAAACATCGCCAACTGCTCTTCTACAGTTTCCAAACCAGCAATAGGCAATTGTTTTGCTTTGGCCAGCTCCATTATTTTAGCTTCGTATTGCGCTGGCTGCTTACACTCAAGGCATAATTGAATTGATAATATAGTTGATAGCGCCCATGGTTTTAGTATGCCCATCTGATCAATGCCTACTCCCATGGTTTGTTTTAATGCTTCATCAACAGCTTTCAAGTCTTCTACTGACAGATCACCTTTAATATTTTTCATATTTGGATTCATCATACCCGCCTGCATTTTCTGCATTAAAGTAGGATCTGTCATGTCTATCTCTAGCAATACTTGTTGGCAATGCTCTAGCTTTGGCTGTAGGGTCTCTGGCAAGAAGAAATCATCGGGACAAATTACATGGATGGTTCCAAAAAGATAAGACGGTGTTTCGAGGCTATTCCCTGAGATTTTCCACAATAAGGAGTTTTGTGCAAAACTCAAGCTTATAAAAAGCATTAAAAAGCTGGATAGTACTAATTTCTTCATAATTTAGGTTTTTTATTGGTAGTAAATGTAAGGAACTAAACGCAAATATTTTGGAGCTAATAACTTTAATAGAGAATAAAACCAGCGTTAATCATTTGAAATGTGAGCACGGACTCTCTTTTTATTTAAAGTTTAAGGATGTTATAATTTTGTTTGACCTTGGTCAGTCAGGCAAGTTTATTGCCAATGCTGAACAGTTGGGTATTGATTTAACAAAGGTGGATTATGTTGTTTTAAGCCATGGACACTATGATCATACCGGTGGGCTACCAGCTTTTTTTGAAATCAATATAAAGGCAAAGGTTTACTTGCATCGCGAAGCTTTAAAAGAGCGTTTTTCATGGTCGACACAAATGATTAAACCCAATCACATTGCCTGGCGAGATGATGTTGCTCTTTATAGCAATCGATTCATATTTGTTGATGAGCCATTGGAATTGGTGCCAGGTTTATGGCTATTAACCAATATTGGAAAGAGCAAAGGTATGCGATTAACAAATAAAAAGTTGATTGTAAGAAAAAACAATGTAAACGAGTGCGATCAGTTTGAAGATGAAATAGTGATTGTTGCAAAAGATAAGGATTTACCCGTTGTTTTGAATGGTTGTGCGCACCACGGTATTATTAATATTCTCAATGAAGTAAAAGCACAATTAGGTTTTGATCATTACCAGTTAATAGCAGGAGGTTTGCATCTCAATGGGCAAAGCGAGGAGACAATTCAGAAGGTAATCGACGAATTAAAACCTTTTTCTGTGGAGAAATGGGCCATTAATCACTGTACAGGAGAAAAAGCGGTGGAAGTATTTATCAATGCCTTTCCCAACAGAGTTGAATATTGTCATACGGGAATTAAACATGAACTGGATTAATCATCCGAATCTGAAATTAAGATACAAAAAAAGGGTTGCCAAACAGCAACCCTCTTTCTTTCAACAATTGTAATCTTATTTTGTATATACAACATCAGCACCAATGGTTCCTACCAAATCAGTAAGATAAGCATCTGACGAAGCATATTTCAATAGTTCTTTAGCTCTATCCAAACGCTTTTGAATATCAAGTTCAACCATTAATTGAGCATTATCAGGGTTAGAGATGAAGTTTTCTAAATAAGCAATCTGCTCACTGTGGAACTTCACGTCTTTCTGCTGCTTCAACTTCAAACGTACTTTGTACCAATCGCTATTGATTACATAATCACGCTCGAAATATTTACGCAAATCAGGGTGACTAATGTCTTTTCCTTCGTATTGGCCGTAAGCCATGATGTGAAGTAATATTTTCAATGGAGGAATAGCTCCATCCACACTATTATCTTCAAAATAGCTTAGTGCCACTTTCTTCTGCGCCTCAACAATATTAGCAATACCATCCACGTAGTCTTCCATGTTCTGAAGCTCAGGCTTCAACATGCGCTCATTAAATACAGCCAAAGGCTCATCAAATAAACGATTCATACAACGGAATGCGAAGTTTTCAGTGATACGGTAACCCAAACGACTAGCCAATACTTTTTCTCCATTGTGCTCAAAGTCTTCTAACTTCTCAAGCGATCCATTTTCGATCAATAACTTAGGATCTCTATCTTCTGGAACAAGACGTGACCAAATTTCAGGAATAAGAATCGAGATATCGTGGTCGAAACGATTCTCACCACCTACATAACCTGCAGCAGAACTAAAGCCTTGGTATTCGGTAATGATATATGATAAAAGAGCATTGTTTAAGTCAGTTGTTGGAACCAACATGTTAAAAGGCCCTTTTGTTAATGCACCCTCAGAACCAGCACCTGTTGTTGATGGCGATTTACCTGTTAAGCTACAAATAAAGTCCATGAATAACTCAGGAAGCTCTTGGTAATGAATTGGGTTGTAAACAGCTAATGGACGAATACCAGCTTTGCGATCAGCAGGGTTGTTTCTACGTCCTGGCAATACAGCATTTACCACATCAATTACTGGCTCATCGCTCTTGATCTTACGGTGAAGGCGTGTTCCTATTTTACCAACGTAACTTTCAAGAATTTCTTCTTTGAAGATATTACGCTCAAGGTAACGTGGATTATTTGTTGGAGTACCATCTACAACACGAGTGTGTGATGGAGCCGCAAAATAACCATCGTTTTCGCTACTAATTACCTTGTTTATAAGATCCTTAACTGGCTGCGTGTATTTATCGAAGTTGATAGCATCTTCGTATAACTCAATTGCATCCTGCTTCGTTAAAGGCTCATAGTTTGTTAAGAAAGTACCGTCAGTAACAAGATCTTTCTCTGCACCTTTATCATATCCACGAATAATTGCTTCATCAGGGCGTTGGAATAAGTGACTCTCGCAGTTAGTTACTACTTTGAAACTCTTATTCTTGTACTCAGTATTTAAATTACTAAGCTGACTTGCCGGCAATACAATCGAAGCTGAAATATCATCTTCCATCTGAATCTTCTGACTTGGAAGGAAATCAGAACGTAACTTGTGCATTAACCAGTTTCCATCTTCGTTAAATCCAATACGCACGTAACTTGCAGTTACTTTATTGTTTTTGTATTGAAGTGTAGTTCCTTCACGACCGTTGATAAATTCAACTGACATGTAGTCTTTCCAGTTTCCTTTTTCGTTTTCGTTGCGATATAAGCGCTTCACGAAAAGAACCAAAGAACGGATATGAGCTGGAATACCTTTTAGGAAAGTATTGTACTCGTCGCTATATGTTTCAGAAGGTGTTAATAACTTAACCGCAGAACCAAGCGTACGTTGTGGGCTTAGGAACGGACGAGATGGCTCAGCATCCGGGCGCACTTGCTTCCAACGATTCGAAAAATCATGGTTAATGATTTCATCAGCAGCTTTGAAGTCTTCTTCGAGATTCACAATCTGGAACGTACCATAGTTAATGGCATTTTGCATTGATTTTGAAATCTCAGACTTACCACCTCCCGAAACAGTACATGGTTTGTGACAGAATGTTCCTTCAGGTTGTGTATTTACAATACGCCACATTGGTTGAGTTGGGTGTTTCGCCAACTGGAACTTGTGACCTGATGGATGAATATAAATTGTTTCCGGAGATAACTTCAATTCATGATCCTTACCATCAATCGTCCATTTTACACGACTATTATCGATGTCGATATCAGCGTGCTCCTGTATGTAGGTGATATTAGGATATTTTTTATCTATCGCATATCCTTCTGGATACACAGTTACTCTATCCCCTAATAAGCTAACAGCCTCATCAAAAGTATATTTTTGGTCTAATTTTGCTGAGAAAATCTCACCAAATACATTGTCACTCATGATACCACGTGGGTATGCAATAGCGCCACCTGCATGCTCTTCTTCAACCAAACCAACCATGTTAGCCGAGTAGCTAATTTGTGTTTTGATCTCTTTCTTAGAGTAACCGTAGTAGTTATCACCAATTAAAGTAACAACAACTCCGTTTTCGTTACGACAAGTGATTTTGAAAGCACCTCCGTCGTTATAAAGTTCGTTAGCATCTTTCCAGCACATGCCATCTTTACGTTGACGCTCTGTTGCATCATCATAATGAGGAAGGCCAATGTCTTTTTTCTTAAGATGTATTAATTGCGGAGCAAGAATGATACAACCAGTTGTTCCGGTCCAATGCTCAATATCAAGAGCAGCATCATTTTTAGCTAAGTTGTGGTCGCCTGCATTGCCAAAAATATTTTCAACAAAATCAAGGTTACTTACAAGGCTACCTGGAGCAAAGAAACGAATCTCCATGCTTTTCTCAGAGATTACACCAGGAACTTCTGGGCAAACAACTGGGCGAAGTAATAAAGAAACCATTGTTTTAGCTTTCTCTTCTTGTGTAGAAGTGAAAGGCAAAATATTCATGCTCTCAGCTGGATTAACAGCTGCTTTTAACATGTGAGCAAAGGCAATTTTCGGTACTTCTTTTTTATCAAGAGGTACAGGTAATCCACCTTCTACAATATGAAATGTTCCCTTTGTTGTACGCTTATCATGAAGCGGGTTGTTTAATATACCTTGTTGCAAACGGTATGAACTTACAAGATCGCTCTTGAATTCATTAGCATCAGGTGGTAAACTTACCTCACGAGCTAAACCTTTTTGATTAAGTACAAATGTTTTATTTGGTAAGCGAAAGTTGGACTGGTCATAGTCAACATCACTTAGATAGTCATTCAAAAAGTTCTGGATTCGCGTATCAGCTGGAGATAGGTGATCGGAAAGTAAACGAGACTTCTCTTTGAAACTATTAATTAATCCTTCTGTTAAAGAAAGAAATTTAGAGTTAGAGTATTTTGTGTCAGCATCACTAGCATCATAATACAACGGTTGGCCGATAGACGCAAGTTGTAGGTTGATGTACTGGATCATGTCTTTTCGATCCTTCTTCTTAAGCTTTTGCTTTTTAAGTATGTCATTTTTCATTTTGGCACACATTTAAGTTATGAATGAGCGACAAATTTATACAATTACATCACCATTTAATAACATTTTAATAGTTTTTGTGTGTTAATAATTCTAAATTATTTCAATAAATAACAAAATTATAACATAATAATTGGCAGAAATAATCAAGTTGCGAATTCGAATATGAGGAAAGGTGAATGCATCGATTCTAAAAATATAAAAACTAAATACTTGTTAGAAAGCGAATAGTGAAAAGAAGATTAGTGATATGCCTCACTGCTTTAGATCTAATTGAAGCTTAATTGAAGAAAACACAACAATCAAATTAATATAAAAACAAGTATTTTATTTACGATTTAATAAATAAAGGCTTAAATAGTGTCGATTTGATAATCAAATAGTAAAATGAGGTACTGAAGGAGCCAATGACGACTCCTCAGTTATTAGTTACCTACTTCAGAAATAAACTTGATTCGAACCAATCTGATGTCTTCCTCAGAATACGTGTCCTCACCCAGCTCTTCCAATGCAGCCGATATATCATCTGTTTCGGCCTCTTCTTTGAAATAGTAGAAAATATCATCTCTAATATCTTCATCAATGACCTGATCGATGTAGTAATCGATATTGACACGTGTGCCAGAATAAACGATTGATTCAAGTTCTTTAATTAGGTCAAACATCTCGATACCTTTGGAATCGGCAACCTCATTAAGTGGCATCTGTCTGTCAATGCTCTGAATAATGCTAATTTTCAGTTTTGACTTATTAGCAATTGATTTAACAACCATGTCCATCGGACGATCAATCTCATTTTCTTCAACATGACGATTAATGAGCTTGATAAAATCCTTACCAAAACGATTTGCTTTACCTGTTCCTACTCCCGGTATGTTTTGTAATTCATCAATTGTAATTGGGTAGTAGGTCGACATAGCTTCAAGAGACGGATCCTGGAAAATAACAAATGGTGGTAAGTTAAGTTTCTTTGAAATGTTCTTTCTTAAATCCTTAAGCATTGAGAAAAGAGCCGTATCAACAGCTGCCGTTCCTCCATTGGAGGTTTCTTCCTCTATGGTATCAAAATCATGATCTTTCGACATCATGATTGATTCCGGACTTTTTATGAACTCGTGACCTTTGGTACTTATATGAAGCAAGCCATAGGTTTCAATATCTTTAATAATAAGGCCTCGAACCAAAGATTGACGAACAACTGCATTCCAGTGTTTTTCATCATATTCATCGCCCGATCCGAATAACTTATGATCGTTATGTTTGTAGGCTTTAATGGCAGTGTTTTTATTGCCAATTAAAATATTAATAATGTGATCAGACTTAAAACGTTCCTTAAATTCAAGAATAGTGTTGAGTATTTTTAATACGCTTTCTTTGGCTTCAAATTCCTCTTTCGGATTGACACAGTTATCACATGTTTCACAATCTTTTACGGTATACTTTTCACCAAAGTAATGAAGCAGTGTTTTTCGTCGACAAACCGAAGATTCGGCATACGAAACTGTCTCAAGCAATAGTTGTTTCCCTATTTCTTGTTCGGCAAGGGGTTTACCCTGCATAAATTTTTCAAGTTTCTGTATGTCTTTATAACTATAGAATGCTATGCATCTTCCTTCTCCTCCATCACGGCCAGCGCGGCCAGTTTCCTGATAATAACCTTCGAGGCTTTTTGGTATATCATAATGCATCACCACACGTACATCGGGCTTGTCAATACCCATTCCAAATGCAATGGTAGCAACAATAACATCCGTTTCTTCCATCAAGAATGCATCCTGATTTTTTGCTCGTGTACTAGCATCCATGCCGGCATGATAAGGCAATGCTTTTAAGCCGTTGACCACTAATGTTTCAGCTAGCTCTTCAACCTTTTTTCGACTCAGACAATAAATAATTGCCGATTTGCCTACGTAGTTCTTTAATATCTTAATTATCTCTTTTGAAGGATTCTGCTTCGGACGAATTTCGTAGAATAGATTGGGTCTGTTAAACGAGGCTTTAAATACCATGGCGTTCAACATACCAAGGTTTTTCTGAATGTCGTGCTGTACTTTCGGAGTTGCAGTGGCAGTCAAAGCAATCAATGGCGATTCGCCAATGTCGTTTATAATAGGTCTTATGCGGCGATATTCAGGTCTGAAATCATGCCCCCATTCCGATATACAATGGGCTTCATCTACTGCATAAAATGAAACTTCGATTTGCTTAAGAAACTCAATATTTTCTTCCTTAGTCAAAGATTCAGGAGCCACATATAAGAGCTTTGTCTTACCTGCCAGTATATCCTCTTTAACCTGAGCTATTGCTGTTTTGGTTAATGATGAATTTAAAAAATGAGCAATGCCATTATCTTCGCTAAAGTTGCGCATGGCATCTACTTGATTTTTCATTAATGCAATAAGTGGAGATATTACAATAGCAGTCCCCGGCAGTATTAGTGCTGGTAACTGGTAGCATAAAGATTTGCCTCCTCCTGTTGGCATCAAAACAAATGTATCGTTCCCGTTTAATACATTGTTAATGACTTCCTCTTGATTCCCCTTGAAGGTATCAAACCCAAAATGCTTTTTTAGATGAGCATTTAGATCAACCTGCTTTGCCATAACAATTTCCCAATTTCAAGATTTAATGCATTTATCTCTTAATGCATCAAAGCTGTTGTTATCCTCAATTCATGAATTCAACAAAAATAATTCATATCTGACGAAAAAACCTGACTCTTGTCATGTATATGAAAAATTCAACCGAATTTCAATGTTAAAAATTGTATTCAAGCATTATTAAATAATCGTGCTTGTATACAGTACTAATTGCCTGTATGCTGAGTCAAATGTGTTAAATAATCAACTTATTCGCCATTCAGCTACTTAATTGTGAAATTAAAACTATTCAGCAATTAGTTTACGAATGGTTGAAATAATTCTCAAAAAATGAGTTTCTCAATCCATTACTTTATGAAGTTATACAATATCTTTGTCATAACCAAGAAGTTTGTAAAACAGATTGTGTATGTTATATTCGCATAATACTGGGAGCAAAGCTTGGAGGAGCATGGTTTAATTATTTTTAACATTTAGTTTTTTTCCAATACTCTACTTTTGTTCGTTCATAGATTGATTTTGATTTTATGGGAGAAGATACAACAAATGAAATGTCTTTTTTAGATCACCTCGAAATATTAAGGTGGCATTTGGTTCGGGCTTTTGCAAGTGTTTTTGTGTTTGCCATCCTGGCTTTTGTATTTAAGGGATTTGTGTTTGACACTGTTATATTGGGGCCTTCAGGTAAGGATTTCTTCACAAATCGACTTTTGTGCGATTTAGCAAGTCGCTTGGATATGCCACTGCTTTGCATTAACCAAATTCCTTTGAGTGTTCAAAATATTAATATGTCGGGGCAGTTTACTACGCACATTTGGGTTTCGTTTGTGGCAGGAATTGTTGTGGCATTTCCCTATATATTCTGGGAATTCTGGCGTTTTGTAAAGCCGGCCTTGTATTCTAAAGAGGTCAATCATTCACGTGGAGCCATCTTTTTTGCATCAACCTTATTTACGGTGGGTATATTATTTGCTTATTATGTCATTTGTCCATTGTCGATTCATTTTTTAGGCACCTATCAGGTGAGTGAAGAAGTTGAGAACATTGTTAATTTGGGATCCTATATAAGTACGATCACATCAATCGTTTTGGCGGGTGGTATCATATTTGAATTGCCAATATTCATCTACTTTTTGGCTAAAGTTGGCTTGGTATCCTCCGGTTTCTTACGAAAATATCGAAAGCATTCAATCGTTGTTGCCTTGTTATTGGCGGCCGTAATTACACCTCCTGATGTTATCAGTCAGCTTCTGGTGTGCTTTCCTTTGGTTATTTTATACGAATCAGGAATTGTGATAGCGAGACGAATTGAAGCAAAGCGTGAAAAAGAAATGGCAGAATAATACTTGTTTATTATGGAAGAGAAACGATTAAGGCTACATACAGACAATTTAATTAAGAAATATAAAAGCCGAACGGTTGTTAAAGGTGTTTCGGTAGGAGTACAACAGGGCGAAATTGTTGGTTTGCTAGGTCCTAATGGCGCAGGAAAAACCACTACATTCTATATGACTGTAGGCTTAATAACCCCTAATAGTGGACGCATTTTCCTGGACGATGAGGAAATTACCAATGACCCGGTATATCGTCGTGCACAAAAGGGCGTGGGTTACTTGGCTCAGGAAGCAAGTGTGTTTCGCCAATTAAGTGTTGAGGATAATATTCGCTCGGTGCTAGAAATGACTAAGTTTTCAAAAGAGTATCAGAAAGAACGCTTGGAAGAGCTGCTGAATGAGTTTAGTTTAAATCACATTCGAAAAAGTTTGGGAATTCAACTGTCGGGAGGTGAGCGTCGACGAACTGAAATTGCCAGAGCTTTGGCCATCAATCCAAAGTTTATTTTATTGGATGAGCCCTTTGCTGGTGTTGACCCGATTGCGGTGAGAGATATTCAGGAAATTGTGGCCAAATTGAAGTTTAAAAACATTGGTATATTAATTACCGACCATAATGTGCACGAAACTTTAGCTATTTGCGATCGTGCATACCTTTTGTTTGAAGGTAAAATACTAAAGGCAGGAACTGCCGAAGAGCTTGCTATGGACGAAGATGTGAAGCGTCTATACCTTGGCGATGATTTCGAATTAAAGCGAAGAGATTTCGCTCAATAAAAATTTTTTCAAAAAAAGTTTCGCACTAATAAAAAAGATTTTATCTTTGCACCGCGAAACACGGAAATGCGGATGTGGCGTAATTGGTAGCCGCGCTAGACTTAGGATCTAGTGCCGAGAGGCGTGGGGGTTCGAGTCCCTTCATCCGCACACAAAAACCGCCTCAACTTTCGATTTATATCGTTGTTGAGGCGGTTTTTTAAATTTATAAAATAGTAACGTTAAATATTAATTTCTTCCCTCGGATACAAATTCGCTTTATAGAAGAGGATAGGTTCACTTTAAATCTAAGCAGATGAACATTTCAAAGGAAAACACTGACGCGTTAAACGCGGTTATCAAATTAACTGTTGAGAAAGAGGACTACACAAAAAGAGTGAACGATGTCTTGAATGATTATCGTAAGCGTGTGAATATGCCTGGTTTCCGCCCTGGTAAAGTACCAACTGGCGTGGTTAAAAAAATGTATGGTAAAGCGGTGTTGGCCGAAGAGATTAACAAGATAGTATCGGAGCAACTCCACCAATATATCACCGAGAATGAGCTTGACCTATTAGGTGAGCCTCTTCCATCGGAAACACAAGAAGTAATTGACTTTGATACAACAGAAGCATTTGATTTTGTTTTTGACGTAGCTCTTGCTCCTGAATTGGAGATTAAGTTGAGTAAACGTGAGAAATTACCTGTGTACTCTATTGAAATCACCGAAGAAATGGCTTCTCAGCAAGTTGATTCAATTGCTGGTCGTTTCGGAACAACTGAGCCAGTTGAAGCAGTTGGTGAGAAAGCAATGGTGAAAGGTCATTTTGCTCAGTTAAACGATAAAGCTGAATTATTGGAAGATGGCATTGCTGTAGAAGATGCTCTTATTTCGATTAACGTTGTTAAAGACGATGCTGAAAAAGCTAAGTTGATGGATTCGAAAGTTGGCGACGTGGTTGTATTCAACCCTAAGAAAGCTTTCCCAAATGAGACTGAGCTAACACATATGCTTAAAATCGAAAAGGAAGTAGCTGAAACATTAACTAGCGATTTCCAATTTACGATTGCAGAAATTACTGAATTTAAACAGCCTGAAATGAACCAAGAGCTTTTCGACAAAGCATTTGGCGAAGGTGAAGTTAAATCAGAAGAAGAATTTAAAGAAAAAGTAAAGGCTGACTTAGCTAATAGCTTAACAATGGAAACGGATTACCGTTTTACTATCGACGCTAAAGATAAGTTGATGGGTAAGGTTAATGTTGATTTCCCAGAGCCATTCTTGAAAAGATGGTTACTAGCTACAAATCGTGATAACGAAAAGTTAGACGAAACAACCATTGATGCTGAAATGCCTCGTTTCTTAGAAGATTTAAAATGGCAGTTGATTAAAAACAATTTAATTAAAGCCAACGAAATTAAAATTGAAGAAACTGATGTTATTGAGTATGCTAAAAAAGCAGCTCGTATGCAGTTCATGCAATATGGTTTGAACAATGTTCCTGATGAGCATTTAGAGAACTACGCTAAAGAAATGGTTCAGAAAGAAGACCAACGTCGTCAAATGGCTGAAGGAGCTATTAATGACAAGGTAATGGAACACATCAGAGGTGCTGTTAAAATCGAAGAAAAAGAAATCTCGAGAGATGATTTCAATAAATTATTCGAAAATAATTAGAACAGAGTCACCGATCAGGCTGTTTAATTACTAATTTAGCAAGGCAAATTAAAATTTTTGAAAATGATTGATCCAAAGGATTTCCAAAAATACGCAACCAAACATTTAGGCATAAACAGCTTGGTTCTTGACCAATATACATCCGTTACCAATAGCTATATATCGCCTACAATTATTGAGGAGCGTCAGTTAAATGTAGCAAGCATGGATGTGTTTTCACGTTTGATGATGGACCGTATCATCTTTTTAGGCTTGCCAATTGATGATTATGTAGCCAATGTTATACAGGCACAGTTACTTTATTTAGAGTCAGCTGATCCATCAAAGGATATATCTATTTATTTTAATTCACCAGGTGGATCTGTACATGCAGGTTTGGGTATTTATGATACCATGCAGTATATTTCGTCTGATGTGGCAACTATTTGTACAGGTATGGCCGCTTCGATGGGAGCCGTTCTTTTAACAGCAGGTACAAAGGGTAAACGTACGGCCTTAAAACATTCGCGTGTGATGATTCACCAGCCAATGGGTGGTGCTCAAGGACAAGCGTCGGATATTGAAATTACAGCACGTGAGATTATGAAGTTGAAGAAAGAACTTTATAACATCATTGCTGAACATTCGGGCAATACATATAAAAAAGTAGAGAAAGATTCTGATCGTGATTATTGGATGACCGCGCAAGAAGCCAAAGATTATGGTATGATTGATGAGGTATTAGTGCGTAATTCAAAATAATTTTTGATAAAAATATTGCGATGCAGAATCAAGCTTATAGCTTGGCTCTGCATTCGTGTTATATAGAAAATAGTTTATGGATAAGTGTTCCTTTTGTGGTAGAGAAAGAAAAGATACCAACCTTTTAATAGCTGGTATCTCAGGTCATATTTGTGACAACTGTATTGAGCAGGCGCATTCTATTTTGGATGAAGAGTTTAAAAAGAAGAATTCATTCGATGTGGATGATATCACGCTTTTAAAGCCTCTTGAAATTAAAAAGTTTCTCGATCTATATGTCATTGGTCAGGATGAAGCAAAGAAATACTTGTCGGTAGCTGTTTATAATCACTACAAACGTTTGCTTCAGAAAAACTCAAACGATGAGGTGGAGATTGAAAAATCAAACATCATATTAGTTGGCGAAACAGGAACTGGTAAAACATTATTGGCTCGTACCATCGCTAAGATGTTACATGTACCTTTTACTATCGTTGATGCTACCGTTTTGACCGAAGCAGGTTATGTGGGAGAAGATATCGAAAGTATCTTGACGCGTTTATTACAGTCAGCCGATTACAATGTGGAAGCAGCCGAGAAAGGAATTGTTTTCATCGATGAAATAGATAAGATTGCTCGTAAAAGTGATAACCCATCTATTACACGCGATGTTTCTGGTGAAGGTGTTCAGCAAGGTTTATTGAAATTGTTAGAAGGCTCAATCGTTAATGTACCACCTCAAGGTGGACGTAAGCATCCAGAGCAGAAAATGATACCGGTTAATACCAAAAACATTCTATTTGTTTGCGGTGGTGCCTTTGATGGCATTGAGCGCAAGATAGGACAGCGTTTAAATACTAAGGTAGTTGGTTACATGGCTAGCAAATCTAAAGAGAAATTAGATGTTGAGAACTTGTTACAATACATTGCTCCTCAGGATTTGAAATCGTTTGGATTAATTCCAGAGATTATTGGACGTTTACCAGTCTTAACCTATTTGCAGCCGCTTGATCGCGAGATTCTTCGCCGTATACTTACAGAGCCTAAAAACTCAATTATCAAGCAATACGAGAAGTTGTTTGAAATTGATAACATCAAGTTAATCTTTAATGACGAAGTGCTTGATTACATTGTTGATAAGGCCGTTGAATTTAAATTAGGTGCACGTGGTTTACGTTCAATCTGTGAAACCATCATGATTGATTCGATGTTTAATGCGCCATCGGGTGAAGAAAAGGAATTAGAAATTACCTTGGATTACGCGCGTAAAAAGATTGAACACATGAATGTTGCCCGTTTAAAAGCAAGTTGATTATAGTTTTTAATTACAAGATATAAATCCCGCTGAAGCGGGATTTTTTGTATCTATAACTTTCGGAATTATTGATGATTGACGAACTATTTTTTGATTTTGTTCGTATATTATGAGTTATACCATTTTGACAAAGGTGTTATCCTCATTTGAATACGAATTATATGCTACGATTCATCATCATAATGTCCCTGATACTATGGAATACATTATGCTTGAATGCGCAGTACTTTGGACAAAATAAGCCCTCCTATAAAGAAATTGATTTTAAACTATACAAAACACCTCACTTCGAATTATACCATTATTTCAAAAATCCCGAACTAGCCAAGGAATTGGCCGACTTAAGCGAAAAGTGGTATTACTATCACCAACAGGTACTAAACGATACTTTTTACGTTCGTAATCCCATCATTTTCTACTCAAACCATGCGGACTTTCAGCAAACCACAGCCGTTAGTAGTAGAATTGATGTGGGAACGGGTGGTGTGACCGAAGGCCTCAAAAAACGTGTGATCTTACCAATTACCTTTAGCCATCACCAAACAGATCATGTATTAGGACACGAGTTAGTCCATGCCTTTCAATACAACATTCTTACCATGGATGAAGAGGTGAGTCTGATGGCGATAAATAATATCCCCTTGTGGATGATTGAAGGAATGGCGGAGTACTTATCAATCGGCAGTATTAATAGTAATACAAACCTGTGGATGCGCGATGCTTTAATTAACGATCATTTTCCTACGCTCAAGGACATGACCTACAATTATCGCTATTCACCATATCGCTTTGGGCATGCCTTTTGGGCCTTCATTGCGCATAAGTATGGAGAGCAATATATTCTTCGTTTGTTTAAAGCTGCCGCTCGAACGGGTTATGAGCAAGCCATTGGCGATGTGCTTATGTTGTCGACCGATTCACTATCTGTTATGTGGGAGCAAACACTTCGTGATCATTTATTGAGTTCATCCACCGATTCTACTTTTAATATTATTGGAGAACGCATATTGTCAAAAAAGAATAGTGGCCGCTACAACCTAAATCCATCCATTAGTCCCGATGGAAAACATTTGGTTTATCTCTCAGAGCGCGACTTATACGGCATTGACTTGTTTTTAGCAGATGCGCATACTGGAGATTTGGTTTCTCGTCTGTATACCGCCACTAGTCATGATGAGATTGATGCACTTAATTATCTGGAAACGGCTGGTTCCTGGTCGCCAGATAGTCGATACTTTGCTTTTATTGCTTTTCTGCAGGGCAAGTCGGCCTGTATGGTGTTTGATATTCAAAAGCGACAAATTGTAAAGGAAGTGGTTTTTGAAGATGTAGATGAAATAAGTTGGCCTGCATGGTCACCTGGTGGTCAAGAGTTAGCCTTTGCCGGACTCAAAGAAGGGCAGTCAGATATTTATCTTTACCATATTGAGACTGATCAGTTAAGGAATCTTACTAATAGTAAATATGCTTGCATGCAGCCAGCTTGGACAAACGATGGCAAGCATATTCTTTACGTAACCGATGAGCAGGCTAACCTTCATAAGCAATTACATCGAGCCTATTATAACATTGCTCAAATAGATAAAAACACTCAAGAAAACGAGGTGTTCGAAACATTTGAAGGGGCAAAAAACCTTAATCCAATTGATGCGGGTCATCAAAATGGTGTTTTATTTTTGTCGGATTATGATGGGCGACGAAATTTATATGTCTATAATCGGGACGACGCAAGTATTCAACGAGCTACCGATTATCCAACGGGCATCATTGGCATGACCGAGTATTCTCCGGCATTAACCATAACTGGCGATACTTTGTGCTACACCATGCTGTGGGACGGTGAATTTTCGGTGTATCGAACTACTTTGGATTACATGGCCAAGCACTTGGAAACGGTTGATGAGCGTTTGGTTAATTTATCGGCTTCGCGCATTGTGCCCTACTCCCACATTCCCTCTCAGGTAGAGACAAACCTGTATTTTAATCGGCAGCCTTATGCCTTAAAGCCGGATAGTTTTTTCAACGATAAGATCGAACGTAAATTTAAACTCGACTATCTGGGAAATGTTCAGGCAGGTGTTATGGCTGGTCGCTTTGGTGCAGGCATGGCTGGAAGTGTGGAGGCAATGTTTAGTGATATATTGGGCCGTAACATGTTGTACACAGCTTTAAGCGTAAATGGTGAGATTTATGATTTTGGTGGTCAGGTTGCATACTTGAGTCAGCAAAAACGTGTGAAAGTGGGCGTTGGCCTGTCGCACATTCCTTATCGAACCGGAAGTTATGTGTACGATACTGAGACGCTCGAAGATGGCTCAACAGAAGAGTCGATGAGTTATTTGTTTCGTCGAACCTACGAGGATAAACTATCCTTGTTTACATTTATCCCAATTAGTAAAACCAAACGTTTTGAGCTAGGAGCAGCTTATGCTATCTACAACTATCGCATCGAGAAAGTTCGGAATATTAACTCCTACAATCAGGTTTATTCGCGCGATCGGGAGCGAATGGCAGCTCCTTCCGGATTTGGAACGGGTATACTAGACGCATCATTCGTAATTGATAATGCTAAAATGGGTCTGGCCTCACCCGTAGAAGGTAAACGTCTTAGAATTCAGTTTGAGCATTATTTGCATCACCTTAAGATGCAGACTTTATTGATTGACTTTAGACGTTACTTCTTTGTTAAGCCCTACAGTTTTGCTTTCAGAATATATCACTATGGACGATATGGGTCTGATGCTGATAATGACCGTATGACAGAGCTGTTTTTAGGGTCGCCTTGGTATGTGCGTGGATATGATGGTGGAGAGGTGTATGGTGACGAAACGGAAAATGGGAACACGATTAGTATGAATCAGTTAATTGGTTCGCGTATGGTAGTGACTAACCTGGAGTGGCGAATTCCATTTACAGGCCCTCGCGAAATCGCCGTATTTCAATCTGGATTTTTATTTAGTGAGTTGGCTCTATTTGTCGACGGTGGTTTGAGCTGGAACAAGCAAAGTCAACCCGTGTTTAGCTTAAGAACGAATAGTCGAGAGAAACGAATACCCGTGTTCAGCGGAGGATTAGCTTATCGAATAAACCTATTTGGAGCAATGGTAATTGAACCATTTTACTCTTTCCCTTTTCATCAGAACCAGTTTAAAAAAGGTCATTTTGGCTTAAATATATTTGCTGGCTGGTAAAAAGTATTTTCCATACCTATATATTATTCCATCTTGTAAAAAGATGATATTTGCTCTAAGGTCAATAATTTAAACCAACTACAAATAGAGCTCATGTCGTTGTTCTTGCTTTCAAAATTACTATCTTGTCTTTGCGGGGCAGATAAATATGTGATTGGATAGGTCATTTTTTAACAATCATCACAATGCATCAAGGCCGGATTTTGCCGACTTATTTACTATTGAATTTTCAAGAAGCTCCTCCTTCTTGTTGGCTGTTAACATGCTTTTATTATCGTCCTTTTTTAGCAATTAAGAATTTTCATTTATTAACTTAAATACCATATCTATGATGAGTTCAGTTTTCTGGTTTATCCCATTGGCATCTGTTTTGGCCTTGGTTTTTGCCTGGATATTTTTTAAATCCATGATGAAGGAGTCCGAAGGGACCGATAAAATGAAAGAAATAGCACAACACGTTCGTGATGGTGCGATGGCATACTTAACCCGCCAATATAAAGTGGTTGGAATCGTGTTTGCAGTTTTATTTGTGATTTTGACCATTTTAGCAATTATAGGTGTTCAAAATCCGTTTGTTCCTATCGCTTTCCTTACGGGAGGTTTCTTCTCTGGCTTATGTGGTTTTCTTGGAATGAAAACAGCCACATTCGCTTCGGCGAGAACAGCTCATGGTGCTTCCAAATCGCTTAACCAAGGTTTGAAAGTTGCGTTTCGAAGCGGTGCTGTAATGGGTCTTATCGTTGTAGGTTTTGGATTGATTGATATTGCTTTGTGGTATTGGTTGCTTAACTATATTTACGATAATAATGTTTGGGGCTTAGGTATGTCAGTTGCTCAAGAGGTAGGTCTTAGTGGAGCATGGTCACCCGATATGATATTTAATGGCGAGTGGACACATGCTAAGATGGTACATATTACAACTACAATGTTAACCTTCGGTATGGGTGCTTCAACTCAAGCCTTATTTGCACGTGTTGGTGGCGGTATCTATACAAAAGCTGCCGATGTAGGGGCTGACCTTGTTGGTAAAGTTGAAGCTGGTATTCCTGAGGATGATCCTCGTAATCCGGCAACTATTGCTGATAATGTAGGTGATAATGTGGGTGATGTCGCTGGAATGGGTGCTGACCTTTATGAGTCGTATTGTGGTTCCATATTAGCTACCGCGGCGCTTGGTGCTGCCATCTCTATGAATGGTGGATCATTTAATGAAAAAGCGATTATCGCACCTATGATTGTTGCAGCCATTGGTATCATTTTCTCTATTCTAGGTATCTATATGGTACGTACCAAAGAGGATGCGAATGCGAAGAGTTTATTAAATTCCTTACTTGTTGGAACAGCAGGTAGTTCGGTGTTTATATTAATTGCTATTGCTGTTATGGCGTATTTAGGCTGGTTTGGCTGGGGAATCTTTGGTTCGGTAGTGGCTGGTTTATTAGCAGGTATCATCATCGGTCAGGGTACTGAGTACTATACATCTGATGGATACAAACCAACACAAGGCATTGCTAAGCAAGCCATGCAAGGGCCAGCAACTACAATTATTGATGGTATCGCAGTTGGTATGTATTCAACATGGATTCCAGTTGTAACAATCGTAGCAGGTATTATTGCTGCTTTCGGTTTTGCTGGCGGTTTCACCAATTTTGGTGAAGGTGTTTACGGTATTGGATTTGCTGCTGTGGGTATGTTATCTACTTTAGGTATTACATTGGCAACTGATGCCTTTGGTCCTATTGCTGATAATGCTGGTGGTAATGCTGAAATGGCAAATTTACCTGAAGAAGTACGTGAGCGTACCGATGCTTTAGATATGTTAGGAAATACAACAGCTGCAACAGGAAAAGGCTTTGCCATTGGTTCGGCTGCTTTAACTGCTATGGCACTGATGGTTGCTTACATGGAAGAAGTGCGTATATGGTTGAAGAAAGTACCTGAATTAGGCGCGAAGTTTATTGAAGTTACTGGAGCTGAAAGCTTAACTAAAGCAACCATGGATCACTTCATCGATTACTACAACCTTAATGTATTTAACCCAATGTTGCTGGCTGGTTTATTCATAGGTGCCATGATGGCCTTTGTATTTTGTGCCATGACAATGAAAGCTGTTGGACGTGCCGCTGGTGCAATGGTAGATGAGGTTCGTCGTCAGTTCCGCGAAATACCTGGTATACTAGAAGGAACAGGAACACCAGAATATGCTAAATGTGTTGCTATCTCAACCAAGGGTGCTCAGCGCGAAATGTTAGTGCCATCAATTTTAGCCATCGCAGTACCTATTATTGTTGGTTTATTGCTTGGTGTAGCCGGTGTTATCGGTTTATTGATGGGTGGTTTGGTAACAGGATTTACATTAGCCGTAATGTTAAACAACTCAGGTGGTGCTTGGGATAATGCCAAGAAGTACATCGAGAAAGGACACCATGGTGGAAAAGGTAGTGAAGCGCATCACGCAGGTGTAGTGGGTGATACGGTTGGTGATCCATTTAAGGATACTTCAGGCCCATCACTAAATATCTTAATCAAGTTAATGACTATGGTATCTGTTGTGATGTCGGGATTAACAGTTATTTATTCTTTGTTTTAGAAAGTAGTATTGTTGATATATTTCAAAGGCTGCTCAATTGGGCAGCCTTTGTTGTTATTAATTCAGTTTATATATCTTACTTATTGGATAATCACTTTTTGAATCGCACTTCCCGATTGACCAATCAACTGGATTAAGTAAACACCACTTGGTACATTACCAACGTTTATTGATTCACCTTTTACTTCTTGAATAAGCTTACCATTCAACGATAAGAGTTGTATTTTATCGAAAGCTTTATCCGCTTCCACAAAAAAATAACATCTTGGGCTGGGTTTGGATAAACCTTAACCGTTCCTAATACTGACGAGGATGGTTTAGTGAAACCAATATTAGTAGGCACATTCGGTTGATAAGGTTCCGAAATGATTGAGCATAAATCATCGTAGGCATACAATGCATACTGATCGGTATTAGTCGGCATTACAAAAGTTGGGTTATGCTCTCCACTAAGAAATTCAATTTCATTATTTTCATCAATGCGCACCCATTGGAAATCGATTCCAGTTGGATTATTAAGAGTTAAACTATTACCGTCCCTTGTAATATCTAAATATATCTGGCAATAACTCACCTTAACGAACCCACTAGCACCGTTTGTACTTGGAGAACTTGAGCCATTGCCGCCGCCACCACCGCCACCATAATTAATAGCAGGCGTTGCAGGATTCCAGTTAGCTGATCCATGTCCGCAATTCAAGTAACCTGCTCCCTTACTTCCATCTCCGCCAGGAAAACCACCAGATACACCAGGACTACCTCCTAGATGCGAACAACCATTTGAATCATAAGGCTGAGTGTCGCCACCATTTGATCCATTCCCCTTTGGGCCAGCAGCACCGCCACCTCCACCGCCGTAATACGTCCAAAAGCCTTTACCACCATTACCACCAGTGTAATTGCTGATTGTTCCTCCTGAACCAATTCCGCCAACACCTACAATGCCATAGCCTTCCGCATCTCTACTATAAGAGGCATCCGTTCCAGATGTAGCCTGAATAAGCGCATCTACTTTCGATAGATCGTCGGCACTTGTTTGTGCCACAGTAATAGTTAAAGCTTGAGCTTGTGATAGGGAATAAACACCAGCTGCGTATCCACCGCCTCCTCCGCCGGATAATCCATTGCTTCGCCCATTACCGCCGGCACCAACCGTTTCGATAAAAACAGTATTCGTTACTAGTTGATCATGGTAGAAAGTAGAATTGGCCTCATAAGTAAATGAACCAAACTCACGTGAATAATCTGCTAAATCAGATGTGCTTATTTCTATAGAATTTGATGTTCTCTCTTGTCCATTCTTTGTGATAATAACGGCATATGTACCCGGCTGTGTTACTTTATATGCTTTATCAGTAGCACCTGTAATGGGCTGACTATTTTCGTCTATCCATTGGTAAGTAGCAGCCAATTCAATAGCGTGAAGCGTTAAGCCAATCTGATTAACTCCACCGTGAATTAAATTTGGTGAAATACGAACGTAGCCACTTGCTCCGTTGGTACTTGGTGAACTGGAGCCATTGCCTCCACCTCCGCCGCCACCATAATTGACAGCAGGTGTTGCAGGATTCCAATTGGCTGATCCATGGCCACAGTTCAGGTAACCGGCACCTTTACTTCCTTCTCCTCCAGGGAAACCACCCGATTTACCAGCACTGCCTCCTAGATGCGAACATCCATTTGAATCGTATGGATGAGTGTCGCCACCTGAAAATCCATTTCCATTAGCACCGGCTGCTCCACCGCCGCCACCGCCGTAATACGTCCAAAAACCTTTACCCCCATTGCCACCTCTAAAATTACAGATTGTACCGCCCGTTCCAATACCGCCAAGGCCTACTACACCATATCCATCGCTATCTCTATCGTATGTAGCATTTGTACCTGATGTGGCCTGGATTAGTGCATCTACCTGTGATATTTCGCTTGTTCCTGCTTGTGCCACACTAACATCTAAGACTTGACCTGGCGTTACAGCATAAATTCCAGCAGCGTATCCACCGCCACCACCACCAGATAATCCATTGCCTTTGCCGTTACCACCAGCACCGACTAGCTCAATGTAAACACTACTTACGCCAGCGGGTACAGTGTATTGTCCATTCACCACAAATACACTTTCCTGCGCATGCACTGTTATTGTAGCTAACACTAGGCTCAAAATGACTAAAAATCTCACTTTCATAATTGTTATCTCTTATTACTTATTGTTGATTTCAACAAACGATTACACAAACAGCTATAACTCAAGCTGAGTATAATTTGTTATTAAGCTGGGGGGAGGAAAACTTAGTGTGTGCAATAAATTTTTTTTACTGTGAACAGTTAAAAAATTGAGGGCGCAAGAAACTAAAAATCCCTACAGATTCAAAGATTAATAGTAACTAAATCGATGGTGTATGAAGTGTTTTATGCCTAGTGTTCTAATAGGTGTTTTTATCTAGAATACGAAAAGAGTTGGTTGTTGTCAGTCTAATCTCACATTACGATACCCACAGGTTCACTGAGGGTTATTGTAGTTATGCCCTGTGGGCAATAACCTTTTAAATAGTTGTATTAGATTTTTCTGCAATTAACAATCAATCTTTGTTATTGTAGTACCGATAGTAATTTCTTCTTCATTTGTTTTCGTACACTCATGATATAACTAATTAGGCCATAACATGCAATTGGTGCAAATACCAATAATGTAACCACATTGTTAATATTATAAATCGACACAAATACATAGGTGGCTAAACCAGTGGCAATGACGAAAAGAAATAGTAATTTGAATATATTCGCGTAACACTTAACCACCGAATGATTATTCTCTTTGACCACATTTAATTTTACTAAAATTGAAATTGAGGCAAAGTTTAAACGGATTTTAGTAGTAAAACACTTTCGCCTATCATCAATTAATGTAAACAAGCTCGCAGCATTCAACCCATCAATAATGCTTTGATAATGGATAATGGAAAAACTATAATTACCTATCGGGATATAAAATTTCATTAGTCATTAATTTATTTGTAATCATTTAATTCACTACCAGATTTACTTTTTGAAAATGCATTAAACTAGCTAAGCATTCAGGCAGTTAACAATTATTCTAATTTAGATAATTAATTTCAATTAGTATATCTTTCGGTAACTCATTGCTTCTGATTTTATTATTAGCTAAGAATAGTTCAACCACAAGGGTTGATGTTTGTCGGCTTTATCTACATTTCAACTAACTCAGTTCCTCTGAGACTTATATAGTTCGGCCTTGCGGACAGGGCGCCTACTCGAAAACTGTCTCAAGAGACAAAAAAAATAACCCGTACGTAGTGCGGGGCATTAAGCGTCAAGGGAATCAATCCTTGCGGTTGAATAATAAACGACAGAAGGAATTGGCACCAACCAGTTGCATTTATTTTGATATGTTAGTAACGAAATTAACTTTTAGAAAAAACGAGCTAAGTGTATCGCAGGGTTTAAGCAGCCTTTGTTGTTTTTATAATTAAAAAGAGGCCATTCTTTCGAAATGGCCTCTTGACTAAAGGTTAAATTAATAGTGGTGATTATTTGGCGATTGCTGTTTTTGAAACAGGATAGGTGTACTTAAAATAGCGCATGCCAACAAATACGAAAAAGGCAATAGCCGTAAGAATTGAGGTCATGATGACGGCTTGCAGACCAACAGATGGGATAAACAACTTATGCACAAATGAACCTAACACGGCGTAGCCAACAAAAGGACATATAAAAGCCCAAAGCGTCACATAGTATTCTTTTCTAAAAAAGTCTTTCTTGAAATAGTTCTTAAGCATGCTTATTCCAAAGGCAAAGTACCAGGTTTGAAAGGCAAAAGGAACTGCTACAACCAGTTTAAAGTAAATATCGAAATGTGCTCCGAACTGATGTTCAAAATAGTGCCCTAATCTGAAAAAAGTGATGGCATATAAAGTTGTTATTGGAATCACAATTAAGAAACTTGGTAGAAACTGTCTCTCTGGCATTCCATTCATACCAAAGTGACTCTTGAAAATTGAGACCAGCTTAACGAACAGTAGGAATAGCCCCATCGAACCTGAAGTAAAGGTCATGAAAGCAGCTGTATGTGCAATAGTAGGATCGTTAGCCATCGCAGCAATACCCGTACCAGCAACGGTTACCATTCCTAATGCGAAGGGATGAAGTAACCAGCCAAAGCTCAATTTAGATAAATCGAAATCTTTCTCAAATGCACTCTTAAGAATTCTGATTTCACTTCTCATCAAGAATAACCATAGGATGGACCACATGATAAGTGCAGGCAACATCAAAGCCTGGAAGTTACTTTGCAATGCAGGCGTAAAGAAGCGAATGACACCGATAAAAACATTAAAGGTCATACCCAGACTGGTGTACATGGCCAATATACTGGTATTGCGTTGTGGGTCGGAAATGTAACTTTTGTACTCCTTGGTTTTTGAAAAGCCAATAAGCTTACTTACCAACGAAACAGTGAGTACAATGTGAAGTAGACTAAATACCACCATGATGGCCATCATTAGTCCAAAAGCAAACTTGCTGCCTGTGGTATTTGCTATTTCCATCACCTGATTGAAGGTGATTAAACCCTTGCCATGCGGCAGTATGTATTGAAAATAGACAAAAGGTGCGACGGCAATTCCTCCGGAACCTACCGAGGCTAAAAAAGAAAGTGGATTAAAATTTTTCATTGATTTATATTTTAATGTATTTATTTCGATGAACTAAAAAATTGTGGTTTGACAATAAGCATTACCCAGCCAAAATAATTTGGATCAAGCTCGTGTAGTGTTTTTGATGCAGCATCTTCATACCCATGAGCCATTTGATTTTTAATATCAGAGATTTGGCCATAGCTCAAACCAGCCTTAAGAATAATTTCCTTACTTGCCTTATGGGTGTATAAGATATCAAGGTAGTGGCCTAGCCCACCTTTCCAGTAAACCTGATTACCATTGCCATCTACTTCAGCGCCCATGGGCTTATTTGTATCCGGATTTATACCGGTATGCGCCGCCACTTTAGTTGTTAAGCTTGGTAAATAAAAGGCTGTTTCGAGACTATTCTTTTTGTTAATGATGTATTTGGCCTTTACATAAGGATCGAAATATCCGCCTCCTTTGGTACCTACCAAATAACTATCCTGAATAATGAAGTGGTTCATGTATCCCCCATAATAGGGAACACGTGCACTTTGTAATAAATCAAATGAATGACGGGTGTTGTTGTAGTCTTCATCAGTCTCAGAATAATCATGTCCTGAGATTAATTCCATTCCTGCAGAAAGCTCGAGTTTCTTATCATTGGTTCTTAAACCCACTTGTGCAGTAAGCAAATAAGCCGAAATGGATTTATAGGCTCCATCACTTCCTCGCTTCATGTCTGTACCGTGTTGATAATAGGCTGATGCCATGGCAAACAAACCATTATCGGCTCCCTTGCCTCTGTTATAGGATAGATTAATGCCGTGTGTTCCTGTGCCTAGCACTGCATCATTACTCACATCCGTTTTGCCGGCCAGGGTAAACATTAGCGAAGCATTAAACTTAGGGCTGAAAACTTTATTTATGTGAACGAAGCTCATCGATTTTAACTTATCCGATTCCCATTCCGTATTATCCACAACAATTCCCATGGGTGAGCCATTGTTATTGTATGAGAAACCAAAATCGATTTTAAGCTTCTTATCTACTTCTGAGAAGTGATACAACAAACCATCATAGCTTTGACCTGAGGTCCAGAAATTACGTGGCGACAAAATTCGCATATCATCATAGTTCCATTCCTGACGTCCAATTTTTAATCCTGATTTAACAGTCAGCTTAAGATCAACCCATGCCTCATACACGCCTAAACCGTATGAGTTAGCTTCAGGTCCGGTTTTATTAACCATGTCATCCGACCCCCATATTCGTGCGTCTTGCAGACTTAACTTGGTACTGTATTTCTCGCTACTGTATTTAAAAATAATCCTTGATCGCTGATCGAAAGACAAACGATGGTCATCATTCTTTAAAGCAGGTATCTTAAAGCCATTCTCAACGATGGCGCGAGGCCTGAATTCGCCTTCGATGGATAACTGGGCATAAGAGCTAGAAATAAAGCCCATTAGCAGGATTAATAATGTGTAATAATTCTTTTTCATGTCTTCATCAATTTTGATGACACAAATGTATTTTAGCGAAGTGGGCCTCCCAATAGAATGCGGCTTGTGTATGTGGGCTCTTAATCTGAAAATTTATAGTTGATTTCCTATCATACGATAGTTATACTATTGGTTCTTTGGATGGCGTCTTAATTGGATAATGAGAATTTGCGTTATTTTTGTAAGGTTTTAAACAAGGCTTACTATGGAAGAGCAAAAAAGCTTGCAGTCAAGTTCGGAGTGTTTTAAGCATTTAAGTGCCGATGAACTTGAGCTATTACTCGATAAAAAAAAGCGCATCACTTACCTGCAAGGTGAGAATGTAATGAAGCAAGGGGCATTTGCCACCCATGTTATTTATGTCATCGAAGGTTTGGTTCGCGTGTACCTGCAAACCACCACTCAGAAACAGATTAATCTGCGTTTAATGAAACAAGGCGAGTTTATGGCTTTTTCTGCGGTTTTTGGAGAAGAGGAATACCCTTATTCGGCCATTGCCCTGACTGATACTACTGTTTGCATGGTTGATAAAATGGCTTTGCAGCAACTGTTGATCAAAAATCCACAGTTTGGATTACAAATTACATCGCGAAACTATAATAGTGAGCAACGCTACCTAGAGATCATCAGCAACATATCTTATAAGCAGATGCGCGGCAAACTGGCTTCAACACTCATCTATTTATCCGGATTTGAAGAAAGTGGTGAGGAAGTTTACAAGTATATGACACGTCAGGATATTGCGGATTTTGCTTCTATCACTAACGAGAGTGCCATTAAGTTTTTAAAGGAGTTTGAGAAAGACGGCGTTATTCAACTCGATGGCCGCCATATTCGTATTCTTAAAAAAGATAGCTTGACCCTGATAAGTAAGAATTCGTAAAATCTGTCTCGAAGAGACAAACAAATTAACCCTGTACGCAGTGCGGGGCATTGTGCGTTAAGCGAATCAACCCTTGTGGTTGAACAGTAAAACTAACTTCTTCAAACTATCTTAAGCGTGTAAAATGGTATTCCACATAGATTTCTTCATCATCCACAGTGTACCCTCGTTCTAGCTTTAAGGAATTATCGCTTAATTCCATAATCCTGTACTCGATGGCTTCGTCACCGCCATAGATGCCATTGTGTAAGATAAGCATCGCCTCTTCTGCATCTAGTCCCCATCTGCTCTCTACAATAATTTCGCCATCTGATTCCATTGTTCTATAAACATGGTAGCCAAATTCTGTAATGTTATCCAGGTATTCATCCTCATCAGAGCTATTAATCAAATCAATTAACTCCCACTCTCCAATGATCGTATTTGATTCTTTTTGCTCGCCTGAGTCTTTATGGCATGAGCTGAATAATAAGATAAGAATCAATGGTGCAATTATTGAACTTACTTTTTTCATACTTTTAAATATCGTGTTTATATCTAATGGCAAACATACGGATTACTTCAGACCCAAAAAATGATATTTTTTAGGGTTGATTGAATTTAAGAATAGTCAATCACAAAAAAAACTGATCTTTGTGCTAGAAAGTTGTATTCTTTAAAAGTGTAATATTAATCTGATTACAAAGTGGAATTAAGGGTTAGTTAGTTTTGGTATTGCTTTATAAATCTAAAAAATTGTGTAGCCAAAAATGACAGAAAATGTCTTGTAATCAGATATCCAGAGTAGGTAATCGCGGAATAAATCGCGCTTGGTGTGTCCTCTTAGCTCAAAGGAGTATTTATTTTTAAAGACATATCCGGCTCCAAATGCATAATTATCAAGAGTTTTTATTTCTAATTCCGATCCAGATGCGAAATTAACTTTTGAATTTAAACTGAAGTCAATTACGATGGCTCCATTTATGAATATCTTTGAAGTTTCATTTAAAAAGAAATAATACCTAAGGCCTATAGGAACCTCAATTGATTTGTAATCAACCTTGGCATATTGAGTAGTATATGAAGAATATTGATAGGCCGTTTCAACCTTATCACTTTTAAAATATTGATAGGTTGGTTCAAGTATAATCGCCCATTTGTTTTTATTATAGGGTAATATAAATTCCGCTTCTAGTCCAAACCTAAAGTTGGTAGCACTCCCAAAGTCTGCATTACGTGTTGGCGCTTCATCATTTTTTATACTTAGAGATGAAAAATTGATTCCTGGTCGGATATTTAAGTTGAATAATTCTTTCTTCTTTTTGGTTTCAAAATTCGCTATTTCTTGTCCATTGTATTTATTGTAGTCAACAAATACAGCAACTAAGTCTTTTTTGTTATATCTGATGTTTTTGGCTTTAACAGAGGTAAGTGATGGATGGCTTAGGTGGTTAACTAGCTGTTGCTTGTAAGCATTGTTTTCACGAATCCGATGTTCCGAATTAAAGTATTGTTTATATACTAAAGGCTCTATTGTTGAATTATCTAGTTTGTAAAAGAAGCGCTTTAGTCCCTTGTTATTTTCATAAAAATACAGATTAGCTTTCCCTTCGATAAGCACCTTTAAGAATACTGTTTCTTCTTTAAATACAGGTTTCCTAACATCACTAAAACTATTGATATCATTGCTAGATTGATCAATTTCTACCGTACTTCGTATATACCGAGACACATCATAAACACCAAACTCTCGTACTGCATTTATATCTATTTCTTGTGCATTACCATCCAAGGATGTTTTGTATTCAAAATTTGTTGGATTGTTTTTCCAATCCAAATTCTTAATCAAACATTCTATTTTATCATTTTCGTTATTAATGAAAAAACCTTTTTCAAAAGAAATTTGAGAATGAGCTATAAGAAATGTGAAGGCGAATAAAAATAATAGGTTTAGCTTTTTCATCGAGTTTGGTTAGTTTATTTGAAATTACTAACATAATGATTAGTCTAATAAATTCATAGAAATAAAATTATTTAGATTGAGTCAAATTACTTTATAATCACAAAAAATCCAATCTCTCATGTAATACGGAGATTGGATTTCTTTTTAAATGTATACTCTAAAAGTTCAGCGTTAGTCCGATGAAGAAATTTCTTCCGGGTGCATAAATAGGGTTTTCCGTGCCACGCACCGAGCGGTTGAGATGTTCGTAATAGGTTTCGTCCAATAAGTTATTGACCATGGCATTTACTTTAAGTTTCTCGCTGATGGCATAGCCTAACTTTAAATCGAGTAAGGAAAAATCAGGCGTTGCAGTCTCACCATATTCCTCCGAAATACGATCTTGCTTTGTCACATAACGAAAAGTAAGCTCAGGAATTAGTTTCCCATTAAGATAAGTTCCCATAAGCGCATAGCGAAAGTCCAAGGGAGCGATTTCGGGAAGAGGCTGTTTACGTTCCAAATCCTTGGCATAGGTATAAGCAATGCCCAATTGATGCTTTAGACCCATGGGTAATGCTTGTGTCCAGTTCATTTCGAAACCAGTTTTTAATGCGTCATCAATATTGATGTAGCGACGTACACCCGGACTATTGGGTAGTCGTTGCCTTAATTCTGGGTCGATTACGGATGAGATATAGTCTTGCAAGTAAGCAGCAAACAGATCGATGTTAACGGCTGTGGATTTATTCTTCCATTCAAATGTAAGATCCACCTGATTATTCACTTCAGGATCAAGCTTAGGATTACCCAACATCTCGTAAGGATCTTGCCCAACAGGGAAATAATTGATGAAACGCTCGGTTAAACTTCCGCTACGTTGCGCTCTTCCCAGATACAACCCTGATGATGTATTTTGTCCAAAATGCTTTTGGATACCAATGCTGAGGTTCGGGTTTATTTGAGTGATATCTGTTTCGGGATATACACTTGTAAAATCAGGGCTAGGATCATTTATTTTTGCATAGTTACGCTCCAGTCTACCCGAGAAAACATAATTCAAGGCATTGGTGTTTAATTGGTACTCGGCAAAGAGGCCGCTCTTACTGATGTTCGCATCTTGCCAGGCATTATCGTTAAAAACCTTGCCATTATTAGGCCCCATTATAAACGTTCTTACACGTGTACCTTCGGCTCCTTCAATTCTTAGATCGGCTCCAGCAAATAATTTGGACCTGCTAAACTCCCAAATACCTTCGGTTCGGCCACCATAGTTGTAGGTACTAGCGGCTGTTTCGGCATTGAGCATGCGTGGGTCAAGTTGTTTGAGGCGGTTGTCCATAAAATGGTCGACAAAGGAGGCAAATAATGTTGTGTTCCACGATTTTAAATCCTTATCCAGAATCTGAATCTCGTGTCTGGCATTAAATAGCCAGGTGTCGTCGTTACGTAAATCCATTGCCAATGCTGGGAAATCAACGTCGCGAGCCCTATTGTACGTGGCTGAAATGCTTAGTTGTTGGAGTTTGCTAATTTTTAGTCCAAGCCTAGTTCCAAAACTACTTCGTAAAAAACCGGCTTTAACTTTCTCGCCATTGCCTGCTGTGTAATCCCTACCTTGCGACCAGGCTCCGAATAAACTTAAATCGTATTTGCTGTCGCTAAACCCAAGCTGCCCTTCACCACGTTTAATGTTGCCGTTTGTTTCGTAGGCGGTCGATAATCGTCCATAGGTATTGCCTTGCTCACTAAAGCGCGGTTGAGACGGGATGAAATTGATGGTTCCACCAAAACCCGTTCCGTAGCGTAAGGCATGTGGCCCCTTGTACACTTCAACCCGATCCATCAGGTTAGTTGAAATCTGACTCGAAGGTGGGTCCATACGGTTAGGGCAGGCGGCTGTTGCGCTTTGTGCACCATCTATAACCAGATTTAACTGATCGTATTTAAAACCTCGAAACACGGGATCGAAACCATAGTTTCCACTTTTTCGGATACTGTTAAAAGCTGGCATTTGATTTAAAATTTTGGCTCCATCATGTTCCAATCGTTCTTGATAGTCGATTCCGATGCCCGCGTCAGGTTTTTGACCAGGTTTCATGGCAATGACCATTACAGGGAATAAATGTTGATTCATCGGCATGCGCGAGTAGCTGCCTTGTTCCACAATTTGTTTTAATTCTTCAGCATTCCATTCCCACTTACCATAATTAAGATGTGAGAGTTTCATGGTTGCTTGGTCGCTCATTTGGAAGCTGATTAGGCCATCTTTATCTGAAGCACCATGCTGATCACCATAAATAAAGTTGACCCCGATTATTGGAAGCTTAGTGTTCGCATCAATTAGTATAATGCTTGACCCGTTCACTGTCGGGTTTATTTGTGCTACAACATTATTGGCCATGATTAAGCATAGCAATGTTATTAGTATGTGTTTTAAGCTCATTACTGTTCTTTTTAAAGGAATATTATGCACCCATGTTTATTCTATTTATACAATATAATGCATAGGCATACACGCACCAACTCAAACCAAAGCATTTGCAGATTGGTAGAGTTTATTAATAAAATGTGATTAAATGATAATAAGCTTTGGAGGGCGGAAAATCTGATTTAAGTGTTGGTTATAGCTGAGCAGAACAGCTTTGCTACGGTCAATCTTATTAAGATGTATGCCAAGTGGCATTTTTAGTTTGATATTGACTTGAACAAAAAGAGTTTGGAAATCTAACTTGTTACTTCTGTTGGCAGGTATGTTTTTTTCGTCCGCTGTATTAACCTTGTTAAGCTGCTTTTTAAGATGGCATTTACCATTACATTTTTTAATTGGCTCATCTTTATTGATACATAAGACCTTTGCTATATAGTCCTGATTGATTTTAAAATCCGCAACAATCCATACCCTAGCCATTTCGGGTAGCAGAAAAACCAATAGTAGAGATATGGCAATGAGGTGTCGCACCTTATTTAGGTTTCGGTTATTTTAACTTAGATAAATATAACTAACAAAAGCCCTAATGGTTTTCACCATTGGTGTTTTATATCCATCAAACTCAGAACATCACAATACAGATAGTTTAAAGTCACAAATATCCATAGTGTTGATAGAATTACTTTTCTATCTTTCCCTTTAATTACTTTGTTGAATGTTTCCATTTTCATTTTTTTAAGGACTGATGTTTGGGTTTCAATCAAGTTAGCCTCTTATCACAAACCCATATTTTTCTGGCAAAATTATTCTTGCCTTTTTTACTTACACTGCAACTATCTGCAATCTCAAATCCTATACTTTCGATAAAGTCAGTAATATCTGAGGTGGATACAATCACAAGTCGATTGGTGAGTTCTGCCGAAGATTTAATAATGTGCAGTACATCTTCATCGCTGGAGCGGCTGTACAAATTGTAGGGCAGGTCAAGAATGGCCGCATCATATTGCTTATTAATATCTTTTATGTCTGAGCGAAATACAGTTGATGGATAATCGAAGTGGCTTAGGTTCTTGCGCGCATCCCTACATGCCTTCCAGTTAATATCGCAGCCATCAATTTCAATCCCGGCAAAGCAAGCTTCCAATAGAATTGTGCCCACACCACAACAGGCATCTATTAACCGTTTCTCCTCATCACCCCCGGTAGCAATATTAACGAGGGCTTTGGCTATGTTTACACCAATTGAGTTACTGAATGAGTAGGGCTTTTTACTGTGTTTGTACCAATCAAAAGTGTCTTTGATTAAAAGACCAAAGTACCAAACACCCTTATAATAACATAAACCATAAGTGATGCTTGGATTGTAATAATCGGGATCCCCTTCAATGCTCCAGCCGACGTCTTTTAATTTACTAAGTCGATCAGCATAGTTTGTCGTATCTCCATCAAGAACCAGGTATTCAGCTTTGAAACCCTCGCTATGTATGTTTTCTTCTTTTACTTTACCTATTAGTTCCGAGTAATCTGTGGCATACGTAATAATGTCTAAGCGATTTTTAATAAAAGCACTGCTCGAAGGTTCTATTTTTACATCACTAAAAAGCAGTTTATGCTTTACTTTCTTTTTAAATATATGCCTCGATTCGAGTTGGCATAATTCAAACTCTGAATCATCATAAGTAAAGGTATATACATATTGGTTTGCTTGCATATATTGAAGTTGTCAATTCTGGCTTGGTACAATTTTTTTAGCCTTATTCTTGGTTAAAGGTGTATAATACATTGCATATGGGCAAGTATTGTACAAGAACAGTTTGGGCCTTGCGCGATGATCGTAATGATGAAGCAATAAAAAACCCGCCAAGGAAGCGGGTTTTTATCTGTTAGGAAAGTTAAGTAACCGTTGTTACTCAATTGATTTAAGGATTTTTAATTCGATTGCGTAAATGTGACCATCGGCACTTCCAAAATAAATGATATTGCCATCAACATGAGGTGTGGAAAGGATGGAGCCCATTTCAAGTATCTTTTTCTCGCTAGCCTCATAGTCGGCACCGTATAAAGTAAAGCCGGGTTGAAAGTTACCTTTGGCATCAAATATTTTGTGATAATTAGCCTTGCTGCCCTCAGTGCTGAATTCAGATATTAGCTCACCATTATCTGGATTTAGTGCATACAATTTGCCATTGTGTGAACCAAATACCAAAGCTCCTTTGTGAATAATTGCCTCGCCAAACACGCGCATATTGATAGCATGTTCCCACTTAATAATTCCGCTTTGGGCATTCATGCATATCATTTTATGACCATCGGAAAGGCCAAAGTATAAATGATGCTTATAAAAGAGAGGACTCGCAATAATCCAGCCGTGTGGTTCGCGATAGTTCCATAAGCATTGACCCGTTTCGGCATTTAAAGCATAGAGATTGTAATCTCGGGTGCCGAAATATAATATGTTGTTATGCAAGATTGGAGCCTTTGGGATGGCTCCATGGGGGAAGTACTGCGCACCTAGTGTTTTAAATTTCCAGATGAGCGTACCGTCTTCAGCATTTAAGGCATAAAGGTGACCATCGAAACCAGAAATGTAAATAATACCTTCTGCAATCAATGGATTGGCATGGATAATACCTTTGCTTCTGAAGTGCCAAAGTTCTTTACCCGACAGGGCATCAATGGCATACAGGCACGAGTCGCCACTTCCCCAATAGATTGTGTTCTTGTTTATACTTGGCTGTGATAAGTAATAGTCCCAAATATCCTTGTCTTGCTCTCCCTTTGAGGCAAACTCCCAATTGATATCTCCTGTTTTTGTTGAGAGGCTATAAAGTTTGCCCAAATTTGAGCCTACAAACAAGTTTTGCTTGTGCAAGCTTGCTGTTGAGAATTTAGATCCTCCCAAAGTTTGTTTCCATTGCAACTTGCCATTGTTTTTATCCAAGGCATAAAAATCGCCATCAGCACTACCTGCATAGGCATTAGTATCGTCGGTGATTACACTTGCAAATATCTGACCTTCGGTTTTAAACGACCATATTTTAGAAAATTGAGCGCTAGCAGTATGGCTTGAAATGGTAATCGATAAAAGGACAAGAAGTAACTTATTCATTGGTTCGGGTTTTATATCTCATGCTAAGGACAGGTTTAATCGTTTTTACCCCTATCTGAATGATGAAAAAATCGATAATCTTATTGTTTTTAAGATGTGTGTTTTTTCAATGCAAAGACACAGATTAGTTATTCCTGAAAAGCCGAGCTTCGAAACGTTGTTTCGATTCGGAGTATCATACATGAATTTGAATCGATGAAATGATTTTCTCGTCTAAGAAACCAAAAGATAATCCAAAATATCTGTGTATTTAGTTCTCCATTTCTCTACTTATTGCTCCTGCTATATCCTGTATTCTACTCCAATATTCAGTTATCATAAATTCGGATAAGGGAGGATATTTCCCATTTAACTTACGATGGACATCAAGTAAAACCCTATTAAAATGGTTCAATTCATCTAACTCAGCTGGGCTAAAACTACTTTTAATACTGATGAAAAGCCTGAGATACAAAATGCAGCACTACAGGTAATGACTCCCGCCAATAGGTCCAATTGTGGGCTCCATCGCGTACACGGTATTCGTGGGGTATTTTCTTTTTTGTCATGGCAATATGTGCCAGGCTATTACCTTCAAATAAGAAATCATCATCGCCACAGTCGATAAACCAGCGTACACTTTTAATATCATCAACTGGAAGTTGGTCTATGAGCGAAAGTGCATTGTGTTTCTCGTAATAATTTTTGATTTGAGCTTCACTATGTTTTTCGTAGGCATTAACAAAACGATCTTTAAATTCCTCTATACTTAATGGACCTACATAGGCACTAAGCGGGCAAGCCGATGAGAATAGTTCAGGACGATGCAGTGCATACATAAATGATCCGCCGCCACCCATCGATAAACCGGCGATGGCACGAAAACGTTTTTCACCTTTTATGCGGTATGTGCTTTCAACATGTGGCATTAACTCCTCGAAAAAGAAATCTTCATAATCCCACTTGCCATTTATATCGTTAAAATAACCTTTTTGACCAGTGTTCGCATCGGGCATAACAATAATCATGGGTGTGCATTTGCCTGCTTTTATCGCCTTATCAGTTATATGTAAAACCTCACCAAACTGCACCCAACCTGTTTGATCATCACCTGATCCATGTAGTAAATATAAAACTGGATAACTACGTTCGGATGTTTCATAGTCCGGCGGTAGGTAGATGGCGTATTTTCTTTCTCCCTTTAGTATTTCGCTGGTCATACTTAAGTCGTCGTATACTTTGCCAGTTTGTGCCATGCTAAAATGACTTAGTAACGATGCAATAACAATGAATAGTAAATTTCTCATTGGATAGATATTATATGGTTTATCTTAATTTTCAGGGATAACATTTAGGATTTTTCGGAATCTAATTCTATTAATTTCCCACTTTAATGAATCATCTAATTCAGAATACGTTTGTCCGTAATTAACCTTTGCGGAATGTTCTCTTTTTTCGCTTAATGCGATATTATATAGGTCTGCCATTTCGATAACATCAGCTATACTACTTTCAACTCCAGGATTAATTATATAAATACATTTTATGGTATCTCTTATTGTATTTTCTAGCTTTTGTGATAGTTCTTTTTTATTTAGTAAAGAGTCATTCACAATGTAAGAATTAAAAGAATGTTTATTAACCACTAAAATATTAAGAGAATCGCCCTGCATTTTTGTTTTGTTAAGAATGTCATTATCCAAACTATCTTGATATTCGCCAACAGAAGCGAAGAAAAAGCGCACATATGATGATTCTTTTAAAGAATTTGTTTTAAAATAAAACCTATGGATAGATGCTTCTCTAAATTTCTGAATAATGGTGTCCACTTTTGAATATATGCAATTTTTATCAACGTAAATGATTGCATCTAAATGAATATCTTCTTTTGCCTCATCCCGTGTCTTTGATATGAAATCAGGAATGACGGATAGATTAGATATTCTTTCCTTGTTCAGATAGATATCCTTATCTGTGATTTTCAGTTTAATGTATTCTATATGTTTGCGTTTAGGTAGCACGTCATTGTGATACGATTTTGGCAATTTAAATTGATTACATGCTATTAAGAAGGGTAGAAATAAAAACAGTACTAATCTATACATTACGTTTTTTTAATTCAACTTGAATTTAAAGATAGTAATGTAAGATGACATTTTAAGGGATTAATTAACAACGGTTATGCAATAAGTGGTAAAAAATCGACTAATGTGCTTACCCAAAAAACAAATAGGCCAATAAAATGGAAGCAACAATTCCAGCAAAATCAGCAATTAAACCACAGGCAACAGCATGGCGAGTGCGTTTAATACCTACCGAACCAAAATAAACTGCCAATACATAAAAAGTTGTATCCGTTGAACCTTGTATGGTGCTGGCCATTTGCCCCACAAACGAATCTACACCATGGGTGGTAATGGCGTCTACCATCATGCCACGAGCTGCTCCTCCACTTAATGGTTTCATAAAGGCAGTAGGTAAAGCTTCTACAAAACGTGTGTCAAGCCCTAAAGTTGAGAAAAATACACCTATGCCATCAACTAAAAAATCCATTGTGCCAGATACGCGAAATACGGCAATGGCTACTAATATGGCTACCAAAAATGGAATGATTTTTACTGCAATGTTAAAACCTTCCTTGGCTCCATCAATAAAGGCATCGTACACATTTACTTTTTTGCGCAATGCCATTAGTATAAAAGAAATGATGACTGAGAAAAGTAAGACGTTTGCGCCTACCAAAGAAACCGTATTAACTTGCTCTTTTGGAATGCATGTTAACCAATAGATAAAACCTCCGATGAATGCCGTGAAGCCTCCTAAATAGGCCATGATTACCTTATCCCAAAGTTTGATGCCTTGTACAATGGAAACCGTAACAATACCAACTAGTGTACTGAAAAATGTGGCTAATAAGATGGGCAGGAAAATATCAGATGGATTGGCTGCCAAGCGTTCAGCACGAATTACCATTACGCTGATGGGAATAATGGTAAGTCCGCTAGTGTTAAGCACCAAAAACATGATTTGAGCATTCGAAGCTCTTTCCTTATCTGGGTTGGAAGCTTGCAACTCTTTCATCGCCTTGAGGCCAACCGGTGTAGCAGCATTGTCGAGCCCCAACATATTGGCCGCAATATTCATCATCATGCTACCGTAGGCAGGATGGTTCTTTGGCAATTCAGGAAAGAGGCGACTAAAAAAAGGCCCGATGGCACGAGACATCAGGTTGACCATTCCTCCTTTTTCGCCAACCCGCATTAAACCCATCCAAAGGGTTAGTGCTCCAGTTAAACCTAGCGAGATGTTAAAGCCTGTTTTTGCACTGTCGAAAGTGGCATTCATCATTTCCGGAAAAACATCTAAGTCGCCAAAGAAGATTAGGCGTACCAAGCCTACCACAAAGGCAATTAGAAAAAATGCTATCCAGAGATAATTGAGTGCCATTTATTCAGTTTTTGGAAAAATTGCTTTGTCCGATTCCTTGTATTCAGAAGCAATAATTTTGAGATTGTCAATTTTGAGTGCACTGCTCGAAGAACCAAAGCCAACCAGACCATTATTAAACAACTCATCGTTGTCCTTAATGTCTAAAACCAACTCGTCGTTGAAATAAACCTTTAAAATTTTATCAGCTTCAAATCGTTCTATCTTAACGTGGTTCCATTTATTCAAGCCCCACCATATTCCTTTTTCTTGCTTTTTACCGATACGTTGCGGTTGGTCGCCATTGATGGTAAATACATTGTGCGTATTCTTGTCGGCCTTGGATGCTAATTGTGCGTAGCTGTAATGCTCCTGATCTTCAATTCCGAAAAAGATACAAAAGTCGAGTAACTCAAAGTTTTTACCTTGTTGCATCACATCCATTTCCATCACAAAATCTTCCAGCTCATAGTTTTTTACTATTGCAACAACCCTTGGGCCTCCATGCGCATTTTTATAGCTGCCTTCACCCAAACATTTAAGTGCTTTCCCACTTTCTCCATTTTTACTTATCAGCCATTTTGATGCGTCGGAGAATTCGAATTCCCTTGGTGATTTATTGCTGCTGAAGCTTTGTGAATAAACTGTCTTGTAGTCTTTTGATAGGGTCGTTTGCGATACTAGCGAATGGCTAATAATGGCAAAAAGAATGATTAAGAAGTGCGTACTTTTCATTTACGATTGATCTTCAAATAGATTAGATTTCCTTCAAATATACTTTGTAGGCTATTGCTTTGCAAATATGTGTGTTCGATTCGATTATTTGTTATTTCTTAACTCATCGTTGGAGCGTTTAATTTTATACTCATCGTGAGGCGCGCCAAATTCCTTACATGAAATACTATCGACAGGTATTTTCCAGATTTTTACATTTCTCACGGCTGGATCACTGTATTTAAATTCCTTTTCAATATAAGTTCCCATAAGTATGTTTAACGCATCGCGCTTGGCATCCATGTCTTCAACAAATTCAACCTTACCCATGGCAATTACACTTTTCGATTTCATGCGGTAGCTACAAGCAACTTCAGGGTGTTGAAACACCAATTCATTATCGGCAGAAAAGGTCACACAGATATTATTGTTGTTATTGAGGATATCGATGACTCTACCTTCCGGAGCAGAGTGCAGGTAAATAACTTTATCCTGATATCCAAAATTCATTGGTAACACATAGGGCATGTTATTTTGATCGACAACGCCAACAAAGCATAAATCACATTTGCGAATGATGCCTTCAATAACTTCAATATCGGTATGGTTTATTGTTTGCATGATAATCTGTTTTTATGTGTGTTGTTTATTAGTTATACAATGGTTCGTCCGCCCAGTTCCTTGGAAATAATCGATAGTACCTGCTGCCAGTTATTTATGTCTTGTAATAATTCCATTAAGCCATCAACGTTGCCCGATGCTTCCATTTGTTGCAATTGAACACGTTTTTCTTTCAGAACCATCTTCACTTTTTTCCACTTTAACTCGGCAACTACACGCAATACCAAATCCTGGTATATTTCCTCCTCTTTGGTCACAATGCCAAATTTTTCGTGAATGCGACTAAGGATGTGTTCTTTTCCAATTAAGTCAGAAGCCAACTTGCTTAGGTCGGTATCTGAATTATTAACAAAGAACTTTTGCGCCACAATCTTTTTATCGTTGCTGGCAGTTTCATAGGCTTCCATCATCTTATTGTAGATGGGATTTACGCTTAGCAAATCATCTTGCTTTAATTCATGAATGATGTAGGCACCAACTGCAATTTCTTCATCATTTTCCAAAAGACCATGTAATGGTTTTTCACCATATTTTAATAAGAATAAGAGAACAGCTCGTTCTTCTAACTCAAAGGGATTGTTTACTGTTGCTGTCTTAGGTGCACTATTATTCTGCGGATAGTTTACCGGACGTTCATTACTTGTGGTACTTCTACGGAAATTTTCTTCTATTTTCTTTCGCTGTAGTTTACCCGTTTCCTGAACCAATATTTTCTCATCAACCTTCAAAAGTGTACTACACTCCTTGACGTATACTGAGCGTACAATCGAATCAGGTATGGTAGAAATACTGCGTACAATATCTTGAATGAGTTGAGCCTTTTTGATAGGATCATTCTTCGCATCCTCTAGCAACAAGGATGTTTTAAATTTGATAAAATCCTTTTGATTAGCTTCGATGTATTCTTTAAGTTGTTCCGCGTTTCGTTCCTTGGCAAAAGTATCCGGATCTTCACCATCGGGCAATAGCAGAACTTTAACATTCATGGCTTCTGCCAAAATCAAATCAATTCCTCGAAGCGATGCTTTTATACCCGCAGGGTCACCGTCATAAATAATGGTGATGTCTTTGGTAAAACGAGCGATCAACCTGATCTGATCAGGTGTTAATGCTGTTCCGGATGAAGCAACCACATTACTAATGCCAGCTTGATGAAAAGACAGTACATCGGTATAACCTTCCACCAGGTAACAACGATCTTGCCGTGTAATTTCCTGCTTGGCCTGATAAATACCATAGAGCACCCTACTTTTATGGTATATTTCTGATTCGGGCGAATTGAGGTATTTGGCTGTTTTTTTATCCGTTTTCAGGATACGTCCACCAAAGGCAATGACCTTACCGGCCAAACTGTGGATGGGAAAGATAACTCGTCCCCTGAAGCGATCCGCCTTATAATCGTCGCGAACAATGGACAGACCTGTCTTTTCGAGGTATTCAAGTTTGTAACCCTGTTTAACAGCTTCGCTAGTGAGCGCATCACGTTTTTCGGGTGAATAACCCAATTCAAATTTGCTAATAATATCATCACGGAAACCACGCTCACGGAAATAACTTAAACCAACAGATTTACCTTCGTCCGTTTCGTTAAGATTGCGCGCAAAGTATTTACCAGCAAAATCGCTGATTACCATCATGCTTTCGCGCTCATTCTTTTGCTTCAGCTGTTCTGGCGAATATTCTTCCTCTTCAATATGAATATTGAATTTACTCCCAAGCGCTTTAATGGCTTCAACAAACGATAATTGATCGTGCTTCATAATGAAGTTGAGCGCATTGCCACCTTCACCACATCCAAAACACTTAAATATGCCTTTGTGTGGCGATACTGTAAACGAGGGTGTTTTCTCGTTGTGAAAAGGGCAATTACCCAAGTAGTTAATGCCCCGACGACGTAGGGTAACATAGTCAGATACCACCTCAATAATCTGGCTATTGGCAGTTTCTAGTACTTTATCTACGGTAATCTGATCAATCATTCGTCGGAATTTTTTAAGCCGAATGCAAAGATAGAAAAAATAGGTTCATGCCTTGGGTGAAAACGTGCATAGGCAAATAAAAATTAGCATGAAATGAAAACAATTACTTACTTTTAATCTGAAAACTTAATTCAATAAAGAAATGAAGAAGTTGGTGGTGCTAAGTGGAGCAGGTATTAGTGCCGAAAGTGGTATTAAAACCTTTCGCGAGAGTAATGGTTTATGGGAGAATCATGAGGTGACTGATGTTGCTAGTCCTGAGGGATGGGAGCGCGATCCGCATTTAGTTTTGGATTTCTATAATCAGCGACGAAAGCAATTACTCGAGTGCGAACCTAACGCCGGACATAAGGGTATTGTTGAATTAGAAAAGAATTTTGATGTGCATGTAATAACTCAGAATGTAGACAACCTGCACGAACGCGCTGGAAGTTCTAAGATACTACATTTACATGGCGAATTAACAAAGGTTGAAAGCACCAAGGATAAGAATTTGGTTTATGACCTGGACGGATGGGAATTGAAGTGGGGCGATAAGTGTGAGAAAGGAGCACAGTTGCGTCCGCATATTGTATGGTTTGGTGAAGCAGTTCCGGCCATTGAACCGGCCATTGAATTAACACGAGCTGCAGATATTTTGGTGGTAGTAGGAACCTCTTTAAACGTGTACCCTGCGGCAGGTCTAATAAACTACGTTTCGAAACGCACACCAATTTATTTAATTGATCCTGGACAACCTTTATATACTCCGGCACCAAATATTACGTTTATAAATGAAAAGGCATCTACGGGGGTGCAAAAATTGATTAATCTACTTAGCCAATAAACTATGAATAAACTATTAGTAATTATAGCTTCTTTGTTGATTACCGTAATTACATGCGAAGCACAAGAATTTAGAGCTGGGCCTTTAGCTGGAATTGGTTTCTCTCAAGTTGATGGTGACGCTTTTGCAGGCTATCAGAAAATTGGCTTAAACATTGGAGGCTTTGTTAGTCGATCAATTGCTAAAGATTGGGATCTGCAACTTGACATTGCCTATATTCAAAAGGGAAGTAAGGTTACACCTGATGTAGAAAAAGGCAAATACGATGAATATGAAATTGATTTGCATTATATTAATTTTCCGTTGGTGGCTCGATATCAGTATAAGCAGTTTTCTTTCGAGGGGGGATTAGCTATTGCTGTGTTATTCGCTGATGATGAAATTCAGAATGGACAATCCATTAAGGGAAACGATGGAGTACCTCCTTTTCAAACCATAGAATATTCAACGGTATTTGGAGTTAATTATCATTTCTCGGAGCGTTTGTGGGTAAATGCACGGATGTTGTATTCCCTAAATCGTATACGTATACCTTATAATGGTGAGATTCCAATTTATGATCCAAAGCCCCATTGGTTAAGTCGTAAACCAGGGCAGTACAATAATAACATTGTGTTCTCGATGTATTATGCCATTTAATTATATGGCGGCGCAGGCTATTGTGGCAATGCTTATGCTTGCACACGAGGATTGAGATAAGGTATTGACACATGCCTCCATGGTTGAACCTGTAGTAATTACATCGTCAATAATTAGTAGGTTTAGTTGATCTAACTTGGTTGTATTTGATAGAGAGAAAATATTTTCCACATTCTGCCAACGCTCAAATCTGGTTTTCTTAGTTTGTGAAGAAGTAAAGGTATTTCGGTAAATACATTCAGAATCAACGGGGATTTGCAACACTTCACTTATGCCGTTGGCTATTACCTCACTTTGGTTAAAGCCACGTTTGGCCTTTTTATTTGGATGAAGGGGAATAGGTATTATTAGGTCGTATGCTATTGGTGCATTGTTTTTAATTGTATGCCCTACTTGCTTTCCAAGTTCCGTTCCCAATACCTTATTGCCACGGTATTTGATGCCATGTAGCAATTGCTGCACACGCTCCCCTTTACGATAAAAGTACAATGAATAGGCATGTTTTATTTGACATCGTCCCCACATCATAGCCGAAATGGCATTATCATCTGGTTTCATTTCAAAGTAGGTTTTCGGAAGCCGCTGCATGCATAGTTGACATATTTCAACTTCGTTTTCAAATAAATGCTGTCCGCAGTTAATACATATCTTAGGGTAAAATAATTCGCTAAAGCAATTGACGACATGCCTAAGTTTAGTGTTTAATACCATGTTTATTAGCTTTATACGTAATTTACAAAAAGCTTCGTGTATAATCAAGAACGATGTGCCTTTAGCTTTCTTAACAATCAATTAACCATCTCGTAAATTGGTGTTAATAATCAGGTAACATTAGAGCTATATGTTTGTCATCAAATAAAACAAGACAATTATGAAAGCACAGATATTATTAATAGCCGCATTATTTTTATTCGCATCAAGTACACTTGCAAATGACAAGAACGATGTAAAAGAAAAAGTAAGTGCCGCTAATGCCATCACATCTATTTCGGGTACAATTACTGATGAAGTAAGCGGAGAAAGTTTAGTGGGCGTTAAAATCGTTCTTGAAGGAACTGACAAAGTTGCTTATACTGATTTTGATGGCATGTTTAAATTTGAAGGAATTTCAAACGGTGTTTATACCATGTCAGTTGATTATGTGTCATACAAAGATAAAGCACAATCGATAGATACTAAGAAAACTAGTGATGTGGCGATAAAACTAAAGGCTAGTTTGTAAGCAAAAATATTTTAATAAAAAATAGCGACTCAGTTTGGGTCGCTATTTTTTTTGCTTGTATTTGTCAGTAAATCAGTAAGAAGTAAAACTTAACATTGAAAAATCAGTACAATCTTTAGCAATTGTAAATTTAATGTTAACTTTGTGTTAATCTTTATGGATTTCATTACGTATTATTGATACGCATAGAGCTAATACACACAGGGCTTTTGGGAGATTAATATTAACTATAAAATGAAATCATATGAATAAGTTAGTTATTTTATTCGCACTTCTAGTTGGAATATCTTCTTTGGTTAATGCTCAATTAATCGAAAAGGAGGGTATGTTTTATGATCAAGATAATAAGCTTTACACAGGCGTTTATATCGAATATTTCGAATCAGGAAATAAGAAAGTTGAGATGAATGTTGTCAATGGTGAAAAAAATGGAGTTACAACTCTTTACTTTGATAACAAACAAGTAAATGAAGTACGTTCATTCAAAAATAATAAGATGGATGGAACTTGGTTTACCTATGATGAAAATGGAACCAAAACCGGTGAAGCTAACTATAAAGATGGCTTAAAAGATGGAAAGTGGTTTATCTGGGATGAGAAAGGCATTATGCGTTATGAGATGTTATATGCTAAGGGAGAGAAGGTAGGATCGTGGAAAATTTGGAACGAAACCGGTGAATTGATTGCACAAAAAGATTATTAAACTCTCGTAATATAATAGAATTGGCGGATCGTTGGGGTCCGCCTTTTTTATTTATATCCAATTCAAATAGTTGATGCTCAAACCGACCTAGCACATTTTTTAGTAAATTTCAGTACTTAAAAAATACATCATGAAGCGAAGAGATTTTATAAGAACAGGTGTTGGAGCAGGTTTATTAAGCGGAGCATTCCCTTTATTTGGAGGTTTAGATCAGGTTTATGGTAAGCCAGCAACGGCTAATTACGACTTAGCAGCTGTGCGAGGTGGAAATGGACCAGATATGTTCGACAGAGCTATTGAGGCGATTGGTGGAATTTCGAACTATGTAAAATCGGGTCAGAAAGTGGTAGTTAAACCTAATATTGGTTGGGACGCGCCACCCGAAAGAGCTGCTAACACTAACCCTGAGCTTGTTGGGCACATTGTTAAACGTTGTGTTGAGGCAGGTGCTTCCGAAGTGTATGTGTTTGATAATACTTGTAATAAGTGGGATAGATGTTATCGAAATAGCGGCATTAAAGCAGAAGTGGAAGCTGCAGGAGGTAAAATGGTGCCAGGTAATACGGAGACATTTTATAAGGAGATAGATATACCCAATGGCGTTAAGCTGAAAAAAGCCAAGGTGCACAAATTGATTCTCGAATCGGATGTTTTCATTAATGTTCCCGTGATGAAGCATCATAGTAGCACACGTATTTCTTTAGCTCTTAAGAATCTGATGGGCGTAGTATGGGATCGTAAATTCTATCATTCAAACGATTTACACCAGTGTATAGCTGATTTTTATACGGCGGTTAAACCTGATTTAAATATCATTGATGGTTATAACATGATGACCAAGAATGGGCCACGTGGTGTATCTGTTGCTGATGTTACGAACCTAAAGGCATTAATTGCATCAACTGATATTGTAGCTGCCGACGCTGCTGCTGCAAAAATGTTTAGCTTAGAACCTGCCGATATAGGACATATTCAAATTGCTCATGACATGAACTTGGGTAATATGAATTTGGAAGAACTAAGTATTAGTAAGCAAAAGATGGCGTAACCATAGTGTCGTTTTTAAAATCGCAATAATGACTTATAAGACTTTAAAAAGAACAAGAGTGGTGCTTTCACTCTTGTTTTTTATTTTGACTCTGTCCCTGTTTTTGGATATCTATGAGAAGTATGCAAATGAAACGGTTGAGGAGATATTATTTCTGCAGATGGTTCCTTCTTTGCTGAAATTTATCCAAACCTTAGCTTGGGGAGCTATTGGATTTTTTATAGTTCTATTAATCACTTTGCTGATTGGTCGAGCGTACTGTAGTACGGTCTGTCCTCTTGGGATTTTGCAAGATATATTTAGTTACATTGCTCGAAAACGTTCAAGTCGTAAGCTATTTTATAAAAAGAAAAAGGGTTATCCCGCACTTCGCTATTCTATTCTTGGAATTACTGTTGTTAGTATGTTTGCCGGCTTCAATTTGTTTATAACTCTTCTTGATCCTTATAGTAACTTTGGGCGGATTGTTACCTATTTAATTCGGCCTATAATTGTTGGTATAAATAATTTATCAGCATTGGCTCTGCACAAATTTGAAGTATATAACCTCAATCCGGTGAAATTAGTAGCAGCTCCCTGGTTCGTAATTACCTTATCATTGGCCTTACTTATTACAATAGCATACATGTCGTATAAGCGGGGGCGATTATTTTGTAATACCCTTTGTCCTGTTGGTTCACTCCTAGGTTTAATGTCTAAGGTATCCTTCCTGAAAATTAAGTTTGATACCGACAAATGCACTAAATGTGGCAGTTGCATTGGTGTTTGTAAAAGTGAATGCATTGATGTAAAAAACATGAAGGTTGATCATTCTCGCTGTGTCGATTGTTTTAATTGTTTAGATGTATGTCCTGAATTGGCTTTAGATTTAACATCAAAAAAAGAGAAGAAAAACACCATCAATTCAACAAGTGAGGATAAGGGAAGAAGGGTTGCAATAGCTACGGGTCTTAGTTTGTTAGTTGGTTCAAAAGTATTAGCAGAGCTTAAGAAACCAATTGATACTTCTAAACTTCTGATAAATGAAAAGGACTACCCCGTGGCACCTCCAGGAGCAATTGGAATTAACCGGTTTAATGAAATTTGTACAGGATGCGGCCTGTGTGTGGCAGCTTGTCCTACTCAAGTTCTTCAGTCAGCTACGATGCAGTATGGCTTAAAAGGATTTATGCAACCGCATATGGATTACCTTTCTGGTTATTGTAATTTTGATTGTCGTGGTTGTGGAAATGTTTGTCCAACAGGTGCTATTTTAAGTATTCCCATTGAAGAGAAACAGCAGACGCAATTGGGTAAAGCTGTGTTTGTCAAAGAAAACTGTGTGGTTTACACCGATGGAACTGACTGCGGAGCATGTTCAGAACATTGTCCGACAAAGGCAGTTAATATGATTCCTTATGAAGGAAAATTGTTAATTCCAGAGGTTGATCAGGATATTTGTATTGGTTGTGGCGCTTGTGAATATCCTTGCCCGGTAGATGCTCCTTATAAAGCTATCTACGTAAATGGTAATGCTGTTCATCAAGTGGCTGATAAACCCAAAGAGGAAGAAAGTTTATCGGTTCCTGTTGAGGATGATTTTCCGTTTTAATCTATATTGAGTTCTTTGGTCTTGATTCATTCAAGACCAAAGAACTTATTTTGTCTCGAAAAGATTAGTTTAATAATGTATCCGTAAACGCTAAGGTTTCAATAAGATCATCTTCATTATTAAATTTCACTTTGTTTTTTTTGATATAGGATTTTATTTCTGGTTTTATATTTGGAAATAAGTCAAGAAGGTCTTTTTTAGAAGTAAATGATTGCAGAGTATTATTATCAATTGAAATGAAGTAAATAGGACTGATAGATACAAATTTTGCCTTTTTAGCTTCTTGATATGGTTCTGGGCTTTTTGCTTTTATCAAATTAATTCGATGTTTTTTATAGAAGGAAATATGATCTGTAGTTGCAAGACGCTCGAGATAGCATCTTTTTTGTTTTTTGTTTTTAAAATTGTCAATATAGAGAAAATCATGATTACCTATTGAAAAGTGGGTAAACAGCTTATTTTTGGGAATTACTCGATATTTCTCGTCGATCTCGATTTCCATGTCTTCACTGTAAATATTAAAGCGTAAGTGTAGATCTGTATATATCTGATCATCAAACGTCAATTGGTGATCATACTGATCGTTCGTAAGATATGGTGAGCCTTCATATTGTTCCTCAGTTTCGCCTTCAATTATTTGAAGTTTATCATATTCATCGAATAGCGCAGGTAGACCTCCTGTGTGTTGACCGATTATACCATTGTTGAAAAATGAGCCGAATACCAAAATCATTAATAGTACAGTTGATTTAATTTTCATAATTTTTGATTTAAGTTATAGGGTTTTTAATTTAACAAAAATCATTCCAATTACAATCTGTAAAAATATATCCATAACTTTATACCATTAATTAGAGATACTAGAGATCGTTAGTACTTCGAATATATGATAAAAATGACTCAATACTTAATACTTCAACACCCAGGGCATAATCGAGTTTATTATAATGTAGCAGGCGAGTTGGCTTTGGCTGAACTTCAAATTGCTGGCTCTAAATTTGAAACACCATGCAGAGCTGTTAGGCTTATTGAAATAGCTGAGATTCGATATTTATCATTTGAAGTTGAAAGTGAACTATCCTCGAATGATATAGGTGTACTGTCTCGCCTATCATTTGTATTCGCAATTTATAAAGTACTTAATATTGATGGCGAAGAATGTTTGAAGCCTATAGCAATAAAAGATTATGCTTATGTTGATGCTAAAATAAGCTCTTTATTAAAGTATCCCGGTAAAACAAATGAACTGTTTACAAAAATGATGGTGAATGTGGCTTTGTTATCAAGTAACTTCAACTATGATACAAATATTCAATTACTCGATCCTGTAGCTGGACGTGGCACAACTTTATTCGAAGCGAGTGTTTATGGTTTTAATGCTACGGGAATAGAGATTGAAAGTAAATCGGTGCATGAAGCCACTGTTTTCTTTAAGAAGTTTATTCAAACTGAACGATATAAACACCAAAATGATAAAAGGCAAATTTCGGGAAACAACAAGAAGGAAGCAATTTACGTTCAGGAATTTGAGTTTGCGCCCACAAAAGAAATGTTTAAAATAGAGGAGTTAAAACGAAAGCTAGCCTACGTAAACGGATCTTCACAAAATGTAGAGAGCTATTTCAAGGCGAATACCTTTCATTTGATAGTTGGTGATTTACCCTATGGTATTGCCCATGGCAACAGTTCAACACATCGATCTGCTTCAATTACACGTAACCCATCCGAAATGATAGAGCAATGTGCTGATGGTTGGTTTAAGGTTTTGAAAAAAGGTGGTGTTATTGTGCTAGCCTGGAATGTATTTGTGGCAGCGAAGGTGAAACTGGAACAGATTTTATCAAGCCATGGTTTTGAAGTTCTTTCGGAAGACCCATATGCAAATTTTGAACACATGGTTGATAAATCTATAAAAAGGGATATAATTGTAGCTCGTAAAATATAGATAAAGAAAGCCTAGACCGCATGAAATTCGAAAATGTTCAAATAAAAAATGAATACAGACATCGTATAAATAAAACCATCGACTATATCGATGCCAATTTCTCAAAGCAATTTACGCTTGACGAATTAGCCGCGGTTGCTAATTTTTCTAAGTTTCATTTCCATCGTATTTTCCAGGGTGTTGTTGGCGAAACACCTTTTAATTTTATTACCAGAGTACGCCTTGAACGAGCTGCTAATTTGCTGAAAAGTAATGTTGATTTGCCCATTACCGAAGTTGCTTTTCGCTGTGGTTACTCCGATGCATCCGTTTTCTCACGTAAGTTTAAGCAACAGTTTAAGCAAAGTGCAACGCAATTTCGAACAGCTAAAGAAAATAGCAAGATCAGTCAAGTCAATAGCAAGCTCCAACAAGCTGATGATAGTCTTTCCATGTACATTTGTGCAAGTACTAACACTATTAAATGGAAGACTAATATGGAATTAAACAAAGGAGTTGAAGTGAAAACACTTCCGGAAAGAACAGTTGTTTATGTGCGTCACATTGGACCATACAAAGGTAACGAAGAATTATTTAAAGGTTTATGGAACAAGCTTTTTGCATGGGCAGGCCCAAGAGGTTTGGTTGGCAATCCTAATATGGTTTCCATGGCTGTTTATCACGATGACCCTAACATTACAGAGGAAATGAAATTGCGCACCAGCATTTGTATCAGTGCCCCAGAAGATACCAAAGTCGATGGTGAGGTTGGTAAAATGAGAATCGAAGGTGGTCAGTACATGGTAGCCCGATTCGAAGTTGATGCAACACAGTTTGCCGAAGCATGGCAATGGGTTTATTCTAGTTGGATGCCAGCCAGTGGTTACCAACCCGATGACAAACCATGTTTTGAAATGTACAATGAAGAACCTAAGAATGGTATTTTTACTGTTGATATTTGTGTGCCAGTAAAACCTTTGTAGTTATTTAAACTAAGAAAGGATGCTTTGTGAGCATCCTTTTGTTTTATGGTCGTATTGATTGAAGTCGCTTGTTTAATCGTCTCAATTTAAAGGTCTCGAAGTATCTAATTATTTTCCTTAGCACATCAAAATAAAGAGTGATGTAAAAGAAAGCAATCCAGAGCCAAATGATTAAAGTATTAAACAAGGCTGTTGGTATGGATAGACCGAGTACGTTTTTTGATGGTGAATAAAAATGTGCTCTTCCCAAATGAGAAACTGGATCTTTAAAAATAGGATGTTTCTTTTGGATGATGGAGTTGGAGCTAGTTTCTATTTGTTGAAGTTCCCGTTTGTTTAATACCAGTTCCTCAATAGCTTCATTCTGATAAGTCTTTTTGAATTCAAGAAATGCTTCTTTTGAGCCAAACTCATTAATTAGTTGACTAAATAATTGATCCTTCTCTTTCTTGGCTTCTCTATATTCTGTCTGTTGAACAACCCTTTCTGTTTTCAAGAATTTATCAAGTCTGTTATAAGTATCTTCCGAAAAATTAGCTCGACCACTTAAAAAGAATGATAAAGCAGGGTAATGTGTTGTTTTTACATCCAGTAACTTCTGGATCTCATTGATTAGCAATTGGGATTGAGATTGTAATTCCTCAGTTTCACCCTGGCTACGTAATTTTTTACAGACCTTATTTAGGGTTATTAATTCCGGAATAAGTAAAGTGCTTTTATACGATGATGTACTTATCCTTTTCTCAACATCAAAAAATAATCGTTCGTATTTATTGTTGCAGAATTGGTTAACAGCCAGTGCTTCGTACGACCATCTTGAGGTCATGCAATCACCAATGCGAGGAACATACTCTTCGGATGCAATGGTACGATGCAGTTTGTCAAACCCAACAATTACACCACTAAACAAGAGTTGAGGAACTAGTATCAGAGGTATTAGTATGTAAATTGTTACGACTGAATTTAAACCACTACTAATATTTAAACCAATCATATTGGCAAAACAAGCGGTACTTAATAAGATCAACCAATAGCTTAGTGTTAGCCCCTGTACCTCAAGTATGTAATTGCCGATTAAAACAAAACTTAATGTCTGTATAGCTGAGATGATGAACATGATAACCACCTTGGCATTAAGAAAACTAGATCGGCTCAGGTTCAGAAAGGATTCACGTTGTAGCAGTCTTTTGTCTTTAAATATCTCTTCGGCACTCACTGTTAGTCCAAGAAAAAGAGAAACCACAACCGACATAAATAAATAGGCTGGTAAATTAACGTTATTGCTGAAAACGTAAGTTGATTCATTGCCGCCATCGCCACTAATAAACTTTGTAAAAAAGCCAAGTATTAATGCCAAAATAGGCGCTTCAAGCATGTTAATCAGAATGTATTGCTTGTTCTTTATTTTCGATAAAAAATCACGTTGAAAATAAATTTTGAACTGCTCTAAACGCCCTGGGATATTATAAAGGTTATGCGGAAGTCTTTCTTTCTTCTGATTTTGGCCTTTTTGCTTCCACTCAAATTTGCTTTCAAACTTTTCAATGTAGTGATCATACCACTCTTCTGGTGAAACTTTCCGTTGACGAATAAACTTTCCGTACGGATTTACCATACGCGACTCAATAATACGAAGTGGTTGTTCGGTTTGCACATTACCACAGATGTAACACTCGCTCTCATCAGGGTTGACGTAATTAGCCATCTTTTTAAAGTAAGTGATGGCATCGGTAGGATTCCCGTTATAAATGATGCGCCCGCCTTTATCAATGATCAGTAGTTTGTCAATGAGTTTGTATAAATCGCTACTTGGTTGATGTATATTAATGATAACCAAACGCCCTTTTAAAGTTTGACGTTTCAATAATACCATAACTTTTTCCGAATCCATTGAGGATAAACCCGATGTTGGTTCATCAACAAATAGTATAGAAGGTTCGCGAATTAGTTCAAGGGCAATATTAAGTCGTTTACGTTGGCCTCCGCTTAAAATTTTATTCAAAGGAGAACCTACAACTAAATCACGAGCTTCAACCAAATCAAAATCGTGAAGTCCTTTTTCAACCAACTCATTAATTTCTTCTTTGGATAAATGACTGAAGCACAAGCGGGCATTGTAGTATAAATTCTCAAATACCGTTAACTCTTCCTTTAATAAATCATCCTGAGGTACATATCCGATAACACCTTGAAGAGATTCATCTTCACTATTGACATCGTAACCATTTATGGTTATTTGTCCATTATCTAATTTTAAATTACCATTCAGAACATTGAGCAAGGTTGATTTACCTGTTCCACTACCTCCCATGATACTCACCAGTTGTCCCGACCTTCCGGTAAAGCTAAATGGATGAATGCCAATGGTACTTGAATTAAATTTGTATTCAATGTCGATGGCTCGATAAACAATACGTGCCCGATCGGGGCGAGCAATAAATTTTTCTGAAATGGTTCCGTAATATACCGGCGAAATACGCGATGTTTTAATTACTGATCCAGGCGATAAAGCTGCTGCTCGATTTTGCTCAATAATATGACCATTCAGATATAAATTTCGGCTACCTGAATAACGGAACACAAATTGATTGGTGGCTTTAATGTGTAGAACCCAAACAAAAATTTGCTGTTTAGGATTGTAGATGTGCTTTATATCTTCTTCAGGCTTTTCTTGCTGACCACTAATTAAAAGAAGTCGATCTTTTGATTCTACGTCTAAAGGATAACCCACAATAAAATCTCGAAGGTTTTTATATTCATCTTCTTCGAGTTTTAAATGTACTGCTAGTGCATCGGTAAACAGCCCCTCTTCATCAGATACGTGTTCGTCGCGCATGATGAAATTAAGCATGTTGGTAACCAATAGGAATTTGGTGCTTTGCTCTAGTTCTTGATTTAATTGATCGCAAATGGTTTTAAGCAGATGCATGTTAGATGATACCTGCTTTTCGCGCTTGGCCTGATCCTTACTGTACGAGTTCTCATGATATTTCTCAACATAAAAATCGTAGCGTTCTATGGCTTGGTCAACAAACTCACTATTTAGGTTACGCGAAAGGAAATTTTTCACCTCTACTACCCCCTGACCAGTTTCCTGTTCTTCTCTTTGGTCGGTTAGTAAGGCGAAAATTTGCATTAAGGCCTCTAGTAGCAATTCACTCATGCAATCGGGTTTTACTTTGGTCAGTCAAGATAATAATTTTTCATTGACTTGCTGAAATAAAAAAGGGAAACCATACGGTTTCCCTAGTATATTGTCATATGTGCTATAAATTACGATACAAACTTCTCGCGCACTACAGCTACGTTGTCTTCAATGGCTTTTAGTTGATCTTGCGTTATACTTCCACTGTCGATGCTGTTATAAATCTCGTTTAAGATTTTTAGATCCTCAATGGTAGCTTTTACATCTTCGTTTGTTGCATGTTCTTTTAAGATTGTCATCAACTTATTCAACGGCTCTTTTTGTTCCATAATTATTGAAACCATTTCACGATTGTTGAATGTATCCTCTGATATGTGTGTTGAAATGTACAAAGCTTCAACCCAACTACCTGCAATTACCAACATTGAAACAGAGCTACGATCATTCTTATTTAAATACTCATAGGTATCGTAGAATGAATTGGTGATAACATCTACCATTTGATCCTTGTTGTCAAGGTTGTTTTCAATGGTAGTTAATAAGTCTTTATCCAAAGCAGCAGAAATATCCAGTTTGTCAATTAGCTTTTTTGAAGCATTCATAAAGTCAACTGTTTCTTGCTTTTGGTTGTAGGTGCTGGCATAACTTAAATCAGCACTATAAATACCCAGGTTCAAGGCTTGATTTTTTTCAGTGAAATACTTATCAACATTACTTACCGGGTTGGATAAAGAAAGTATGTAAGATGCTTCAATGCGATTTAACATTTCAGTTACTTCAAATGAAGTAGGAAGCGGATAAACAAATTCTCTCACTTCTTTCTCTACGATTTCCTTTTTAATTTCTGGGGCTTTTTGTTCTGACGATTTTTTATTACCCATGTTGCAAGAAGCCAATACGACTATTGTTGCAATTATTATTGATGCGATTGAAAAAGTACGTCTCATTTCTTTAGGTCTTTTTAATTTCCACAAATATAACTGAATTTGAAAATAATTTGTTTCGTGAGGTTTTATTTTTATTTCAATTTCTTATCATTTTATCATATTTCTGTAATTTCCACATCTTTTTTCACTATTTGTTGTTAATTGGGAGGACTTAATTCGTTTTAGAAAATGCAAAATCAAACCAAAGGAGTTTTATTAGCTGGAACAACAGCTATTTTATGGGGAGTATTGGCCATTGCTTTAAAAGTATCTTTAAAACATTTCGATGCCTATACCGTGGTATGGTTTCGTTTTTTTGTTGCAAGTATAATTTTAGCAGGATATTTTGCGATTAAACAACCTGAACTTTTAAAGATTTATAAGAAACCACCTTGGATGATGCTATTAGCAGCAGTGCTACTTGGTGGTAATTATATTGGTTACATGCAAGGCGTCAATTATGCTGGCCCTGCGGTAACCCAAGTGGTGATTCAAGCTGGGCCGGTACTATTAGGTTTAATTGGTTTCTTATTTTTTAAGGAATCAATAAATGCTTTGCGCGCATTGGGTTTTGGAATTGCAGCTATTGGTTTCATCCTATTCTATGTTTATCAATTAAACGCAGCTATTGCTGATAAAGATGAACTTATAAAAGGTGTAGCTTGGATACTATTTGCTGCTTGCTCATGGACAGGGTATGCGGTTGTCAATAAACGTTTGGTCACTAAATGGCCTCCACACCAAATCAACCTTATTGTTTTTGGCTTACCTGTTTTGTTGTTTTTACCGTTGGTGAATTTTTCACAGTTTGCTATGCCCCATGAACCTTGGGTTTGGTTGTTGATGGTTGCACTAGGGCTTAATACTGTTGTTGCTTATGGCACATTGTCCGCCTCTTTTAAATATGCTGAAGCAAACCGGATTAGCATTGTTATTACCATGAACCCAATTATTACATTCTTATTGCTCGAGGTGCTTTTATTGATGGATACGCAATGGTTCCCTATCAAAGAAGTACCTTTTATGGCCTATGTTGGGGCAGCACTAGTTTTAGTTGGAGCAATTCTAGCGGTTGGAATAAAGGGGAAAGCTAAGTAGTTCCTCGCCGGCTTATTAATACAATGTTATATTCTTTTTCAATGAATTGAAAATAATGATACAGTCGAAAGTTAAATTCAATACCGTAATCCGTATTTAAATCATACGGTATGTGAGTTTCGTAAAAGTCGCCATAGTGAAGAGGATTACCATGCCTGATGTTCCACTCTATGGTGTATCTGTTATTCCATTGTTTGTAATACTCATCCGAATAAAACCATTGAGGATGTGGTTGAGTTACTAAATAGGTTTCAAAACGTGAGTCAAAAACAATGAGTTCGTACTCAACTGAGTCATTCTGAGCAATACTAATTTCATGTTTGTCATTTTCACTATTACTACTGTGCTTTGCACTCTGACACGAAACAAACAAAAGTAATAGAAATAATATTTGGAATAAATACTTCATAAGTCGGTTGTTTAAAGCTTAATTAAAGGTAGTAAATTCTCATTCATTTGTAAAGATTAATTAACAGCTCCTTATGGTTTGTCTTACAATTCAAAATCTTAAAAAGTGTTTCATTTCAGAATTGTTTTAAATATGGACTTTAATGCTAAAAATTGTAAATAAATCGTAGCATCCGATCATATTTTTATATTTTTGCACCTCCAATTAAAGAAATAATTCTATAAATATAAATACATGAGTTATAAAGCCGTGTCAGCAGCGGAAGCTGTTAAAGTAATTAAGTCTGGAGATAGAATTCATTTGAGTAGTGTCGCTGTTACACCTCATAAACTTATTCAAGCCATGGTTGATCGTGGCCGCAATAAGGAATTTGTGGATGTAAAAATTCAACATATTCATATTGAAGATAAAGTTGATTTCGCTGATCCTGAGTTTGAAGGAATCTTTGTGTCGGAGCAATTTTTTGTGGGAGGCAACCTTCGTAAGCAAACACAAGCTGGTTATGCCGATTATATTCCGGTATTCTTGAGTGAAACACAGAAGTTAATGCGCGAAGGATACCTAAAGGTTAATGTGGCGATGATCATGTGTTCGAAGCCTGATAAGCATGGATTTGTTTCGTTGGGAACTTCGGTAGATGCTACAAAAGCTGCTATCGAGTGCGCTGATGTTGTAATTGCTGCTGTTAATCCAAATGTGCCGCGTGCATGGGGTGATGCTATTTTTCACAAAAGTGAGATTGATTATTTTGTTGAAGATGATAGCCCATTGTACACACATGACATGGGTAACTTAACTGAAACAGACATTGCCATTGGTAAGAATGTTGCAGAATTAATTGAGGATGGAGCTTGTTTGCAAATGGGTATTGGTGGTATTCCAAATGCCGTTTTAGCTCAGCTTGGAAATCACAAAGATTTAGGTGTACACACTGAGATGTTTGCTGATGGAATTCTTCCTTTGGTTGAATCAGGAGTTGTTAATGGACGTCGTAAACAAATTGATCCAGGTAAGATGGTAGCATCTTTTCTAATGGGATCGCAGGAGCTTTATGACTTTATTGATGACAACCCAATGGTTGCCATGATGGATGTTCGTCACACAAACAGTGTGAATGTAATTCGTCAGAACGATAAAGTAACAGCAATTAACTCTGCATTAGCGGTTGATATTACTGGTCAGGTATGTGCCGATTCAATTGGTACAACTCACTATTCAGGTGTTGGTGGTCAGATTGACTTTATTCGTGGAGCGGGTTATTCAAAAGGTGGTTTACCAATTATTGCAATGCCTTCTGTAACGGCTAAAGGCATGTCAAAAATCGCCCCAACATTACTTGAAGGTTCAGGTGTAGTAACAACTCGTGCCAATATGCACTGGTTTGTAACTGAGTATGGAGCGGTTAACTTGTATGCTAAAACAATGCAAGAGAGAGCCAAAGCAATTATTTCGGTTGCTCATCCTGATCACCAGGAAATGCTTGACAAAGCAGCATTTGAGCGCTTTGGATCGCACTACCGTTTTGTTAAGAAATAGTAGAATACAAGCATTATATGTAAAAAGGCAGTCAAAATTGACTGCCTTTTTTATTGTCATTCATCAAAAACTGTACCTAAATTGTCGGTTTTGACGAATTAATCTTAATTTTGTTGAAAGGCAAACCGCTTGTCTTGCGAATGAAGAAATAAAATCTGATTCTGTCGGTGGACGGTATGTTATGAGAAAAGATTATTAGGGATGTTAAAACAGAATTTACAACAAAAGCTTCTTCAAAAATTATCACCTCTTCAAATTCAGGTGATAAAATTACTTGAGATACCAACAGCTCAATTAGAGCAACGTATTAAAAAAGAAATTGAAGAAAATCCGATTTTAGAATTGGAACGAGAGCAATCTGATCCGGATAAGGATGAGCCTGAAGTTCGTGAAAAAGAATCAGAAAAGGATGAGTTGTCGATTGATGAATACATCAACAATGAAGATATTCCTGCATACAAGTTGCAATCGCGTAATTTTTCGAAGGATGATAAACATGAAGATATTCCTTTTTCAACAGGAGCTACTTTTCATGAGCACCTTGTGGCGCAATTGGGCTTACGTAGATTAAACGACAGACAAAGAGACATAGCTGAATACATCATTGGTAACATTGATGAAGATGGCTACCTGCGTCGTGAAATTGATGAGATTATAGATGATTTGGCATTTGCGCAAAATATTGAAGTGGATGAGCGTGAAACCCTAGATGTACTTGAAGTTATTCAGGATTTTGATCCGGCTGGTGTGGCTGCTCGTGATTTACAAGAGTGTTTGTTGCTTCAGATTCAACGCAAGGATCGTACTTTCCCGGATGTGGAAAATGCTTTTCAAGTGCTGAAGTATCATTTTGATGAATTCACTCGCAAGCACTACGATAAAATAACTAAGCGCTTACACATCGACGAAGATGAGTTAAAAGATGCTTTAGCTGAGGTATTAAAACTGAATCCTAAACCTGGTAGTTCGTACAGTAATACCATGGCAAAAACGGTTCAGCACATTATTCCTGATTTTATCTTAGAGATTGAGGATGAGAAATTCCAGCTAAGCTTAAACAATCGGAATGTGCCAGAACTACGTATTAGCAATACTTATGCTGATATGTTGGAGGATTACAGTGCCAATAAGAAAAATCAAACGAAGGATAAGAAAGATGCGGTGATGTTTGTTAAGCAGAAGTTGGATTCTGCGAAATGGTTTATTGATGCCATTAAACAACGTCAGAATACTTTAATGGTAGTTATGGAAGCTATTATCGATTATCAGAAGGCTTATTTTGCCGAGGGCGACGAAACAAAATTAAGGCCCATGATTTTGAAAGATATTGCCGAAATTACCAATCTGGATATTTCAACAATATCACGCGTATCGAACAGTAAATACATTCAAACACATTTTGGTATTTTTTCTCTAAAATATTTCTTCTCTGAAGGAATGCAGACAGACACGGGAGAGGAAGTTAGTACGAGAGAGATCAAGAAAATATTGGAGGAATGTATTAGTAATGAAAACAAGCGAAAACCGCTTACAGATGATAAGTTGGCTAGTATTCTGAAGGAAAAATCTTATAATATTGCTCGACGAACAGTAGCTAAATACCGTGAACAATTAGGAATTCCTGTGGCGCGTTTGCGTAAAGAATTATAAAGCCCTTTCATTATTTATGAGTTATTTCTCAAAAATCATCTCAACCATCCTTCACCCTTTGGTTATTCCAATATTAGGTTTATTTCTAATATTTAATGTGGGAGGTCATTTCTCATACATGCCAGCCGATCATCAACGCATTGTTTATCTGATTGTGTTTTTAAGCACATGCATATTGCCACTTAGCATTATGCCACTCTTTCTTTTGCTTGGTGTAATAAAAAGTATGTATATGAAGGAGCGGAAGGAACGTATACTGCCTCTAATTTTTACGGGTTTGTTCTACTTACTTGGTTACTTTTTCCTACTGCGCATTTCTGTAGTCCCATCATTTATTAAGGGATTTATGTTGGCAACAATCATTGCTATTTCGGTGGCTATGCTCATTAATTTATTTTGGAAAATAAGCATGCACATGATCGGAATTGGTGGGCTGACAGGTGCTATATTAGCTCTTTCAATGCGTTTTGGTTTGGATGTATGGATTGTTTTTTCACTGATTGTCATCTTTTCAGGTCTGCTTGGTTCCGCTCGACTCTATTTAAAAGCGCATTCGCCATTGCAAGTCCACGCTGGTTATTTTTTAGGCGCCATCATCGTTTTTTACGGCATTCTGCTATAACCTATTGCCCAATTAGCCTTAGGAATCGATTCCACAATGAAATGTTTCTTTTCTCTTTAATGAGGTGCTTGTATTGTTCTAAGTCAGCAATCATTTCCTCTGCAAGCTGATAGCGATGGTTGATATTGTCAATTAAATCTTTACCAAGTACCTGATCATAGGTGTTATCTCTTACTTTTACCGATGCTGGTTTTTGCGTTGCCTTATTTATAATATCAAAAAACTCTTGTCGCATTGAAGGACGTTTTTTAATGGGGTAAGATAGTTGTAGTTGAAGCAACATGTCGACCTCACAATCGACAAAAGGCGGACTTCCTGCGATCATCTCATATAGCATTATTGCAAGCGCATAGAGGTCGCTTGATGGTGATACCAATTGCATCTTGTTTGTTAACTGTTCGGGTGGGCTATAGGCTAACGAAAAGCGATTGTGATTATTGCTTATTGGGTAATGCGCTGCTTTTTCAAGCTTAGTGATAAGTACTTTGTCAGCATTCCATTTTGAAGGATGAAGGTCAATAGTGTCTCTGATTAGGATATTGGATGGTTTAATGTCGAGATGAAGCACCTTATGCTTATGAAGTTCCGCCAGTGCTTCAAGTATTTTAATTGCAAGCGAAATAAAAAAGGATTCAGGGAGCTTATGGTAGAGTTTACGAGTTTCAAGTATTGTTTTTAAGCTCGTTCCTTCAAGCAATTCACTAACCATATAAGTAACACCTCCAATACGAATAATATCAATGGGATTATTAATATTAGGGTGAACTATAGAAAGTAGTGTATTGTAGGCTGATGGCTTGGAAAAGGTATCGCTGCATTTATAAAGTAATACTTTATGCTCATCATGTGCGCGATAAGCGATAAAATCTCGTTTATTTTTTTCTGATAAATCTAGCTTGTATGTATGATGTATGCCTTTAAGTTCGGTCATTCAAGCATCCTTATTTTATTACAATATCACTTTTTTATTTTATTCAACAAAAAAAAGGGAACCCATTGTTGGATTCCCTTGTATATCAATTGTGAATAATATTCTAAAATTCAGCTGTTTTAGGTGCTCTAGGGAATGGTATCACGTCGCGGATGTTACCCATACCAGTTACAAATAACATCATGCGTTCAAATCCTAAACCAAAGCCACTGTGCTCAACCGATCCAAAACGACGCGTATCTAAATACCACCACATTTCTTCTTCTGGAATATCCATCTCTTTCATTCGGCCAGTAAGCTTTTCGAGGCTATCCTCACGTTGCGATCCGCCAATGATTTCACCAATTTGAGGGAAAAGAACATCCATTGCTCTAACTGTATTTCCATCGTCATTAAGTTTCATGTAGAATGCCTTAATATCTTTCGGATAATCAGTTAAGATAACTGGTTTCTTAAAGTGCTTCTCAACTAAGAAGCGTTCGTGTTCCGATTGAAGATCACTTCCAAAACCAGTGATAGGATATTTAAATTTACCTTTCTTATTAGGTTTTGAATTCTTCAAAATATCAATGGCTTCGCTATATGTCAAACGTATAAAGTCGTGAGCTAAAACAAACTCCAACTTCTCGATCAATTCCATCGAGCGTTCATCTGCTTTTTTGTTTTTCTCTTCTTCTTGTAAGCGTTGGCTCAAGAATTTAAGATCATCCGAGCAATTGTCTAGCGCATATTTGATGAGGTATTTCAGGAATTCCTCAGCCAAATCCATGTTATCGTCCAGGTTGTAGAAAGCCATCTCAGGCTCAATCATCCAAAACTCAGATAAGTGACGTGTTGTATTTGAATTCTCGGCACGGAAAGTAGGGCCAAAGGTGTAAATCTCACCCATTGCCAAGGCTGCTAACTCGCCTTCTAACTGACCTGATACCGTTAGGTTTGTGGCCTTACCAAAGAAATCTTTAGAATAATCAATCTGACCTTCCTCTGTTTTAGGCGTGTTATCAAGATCCAAGGTTGTTACCTTAAACATCTCACCAGCTCCTTCAGCATCCGATGCGGTAATGATTGGTGTGTGAATGTTTAGGAAGCCTTTTTTAGTGAAGAATTCATGCACGGCAAAAATCATTGAGTGACGAACGCGTGCAATCGCTCCAAAGGTATTCGTGCGAAAACGAAGGTGAGCAATCTCGCGTAAGAATTCTAAACTATGCTTTTTAGGCTGCAAAGGATACTTGTCAACATCACAATCGCCAAGTATTTCTATTTCTTTAGCTTGTATTTCAACTTTCTGCCCGCTTCCTGTCGATTCGCAAATTTCACCGATGATGGAAACCGAAGCACCAGTCGTGATACGTTTCAATAGTTCCTCGTCAAAATTAGGTACGTCAACAACTATTTGAAGATTATGGATGCATGAGCCGTCATTTAATGCTATAAAATTAACATGTTTATTCCCACGTTTGGTTCTAACCCAACCTTTAACATTTGTTTGTTGACCAATTTCACTTGTTTTAAGTAAATCAACAATTCTCGTCCGACGTTTCTGTTCCATAATTGTAAATCTTATATATTTTCAGGACTGCAAAATTAATGATTTGTTTTTATTGTAGCTTAATTTGATTATTAAATGCAAGCTTAATAGTGGTAATATCTGATAATTTTGCATAAAAAAAGGTGACTCATGTAAAATGGTCACCTTTTCAGACTGATTGAATCAGTTTATTTTTTAGAGAACATCTCCATTTTATTATCGTAATTAATGTAGTATTTTCCCTTTTCGAGAGAACCTACTTTTACTTCTTCAGCATAACCCTTAAATACAATGCCACCGTATTCGTCGTAAATCTCATACAATGTAGGTGCTGAAAAGTTAATGATGTCATCAACTCTAGTTGGTGAGAAAGTTACTTCAGCCTTGGTCGAAATAAATTTAACTTCTTCTGAATAACGTGGTTTTTTTCGGTAATCAACTTGCTTAAGGCGGAATCTGTTTTCACCTACATGCTGACGAACAGATGCTTTGTAATCACTGCCAGCACTATTTCCTGTACCATTAATTTCACCTACACGCACCCACTTATTCCATCTGAACTGCTCTATGATGTATGGTAACTCACCTGATTCACCTTTTGATGACCAAGTTAATTCACCATCCGTCACATTCATATTAGTAATTTCAAATGTGGCGCGAGCATTTAATACTTCAGGATTAAGTACCTTAGGAGCACAATCATCTTTGTATTTAATGCCAACACTAATGGCTTGTCCAATGGCAAATTGAAAAACGGAAAGATCCACTTCAAATGCACTTGAGTTTATTTCGTCTGTAGTTGTTTGCCCGTTCACGGTAACTTCGTACACGCAAAAACCAACACCAGATGCTGCAAAAGGATTTTTAACATAGAGGTTTTCCCCTTGAAAGGAACCCTTTAAGGTCATCTCTCCAGCACTTAAACTGCTAAAAGAAACAACTGCAACAAGACATGCAAATAATATTTTTTTCATGTAGGCCTGATTCAATGTTATTTTTTGGGTGATGCAATTTAAAAAAACATCCGCACCATTGCAAAATTTTAATTACCTGACAGCTAAAAAATCCACGATTAAGTAACTTTTCTTGATAAACAGCCCGTTTTACCCTTCGGGATCGAACCAATCGCCGTGTTCTTTTATCAAATTTATCAACTCATTTACAGCTTCTGCTTTAGGAAGATTGCGTTTTACCATCTCCCTATTCTTAAATAAGCTGACAGTTCCAGGCCCTGATCCAATGTAACCATAGTCGGCATCGGCCATTTCGCCAACACCATTTACGATACAACCCATCACGCCAACTTTTAAACCTTTAAGATGCGATGTTTTAGCTTTAATTTGTTTAGTTGTGTCTTGCAGATCGAATAAGGTTCGTCCACACCCCGGACAAGAAATGAATTCTGTTTTTGTAAATCGAACTCTTGATGCTTGTAAAATACCAAAGTTCGTCTCGTTTATGGTTTCCAGACTTATTGAACCTTCGTTCTTTAACAACAAGCCATCAACTAATCCATCCAGAAATAATATACCGGCATCTGCAGCCGCTTTAATTTGCAGATCTTCTGTATTATCCTCTTTGTAAGTGTTATTTAAAACAACAGGATGTTCTAAACCAAGTTCATCCATCTTAAAGATGAAAGCACGTTGCTCAATTGGTTTATTTATATGATTGGAACTCAAAACGATTACCACATTGGTGTTTTCCTTTAACTTCTTAATAACATCCTCATTAAGCTCAGGTAGGGATAAACTAAGAAAGATGACCTTTGGTAATTTGGGTTCGCTTAAAAACTGATCGGAAGAAAAACATGGGTAAACATTCTCTCGTTCATTATCCCAAAGTGAATAAGGGATAATGTATTTTAGTTCAGGATTAGTCATTTCCTGAATGGAATGAACCACATTGTAATCGGCTTGTTGAGCACTTTCAATAAATTTGCTTAAGACAACAGGAACATTATCACCTCCAATATTTAATACAGCTTTAGTTTTACGTCGGTTATATTCAAAAGGAGTAAATGATTTTACAGGAATTGGATCTATGGACTCGTGATTTGCACGTTTATTAATATAGTCAACCAGTTTAGTGGCAACAGGTACTTCTTTCTCAGGATCTTCTGTTAGTGAAACACGAATGGTATCGCCCAGCCCGTCGGCTAAAAGTGCACCTGAGCCAACGGCCGATTTGATGCGCCCTTCATCTTCGCTACCAGCTTCGGTAACACCTAGGTGAAGCGGGTAGTTCATGTTTTCTTTTTTCATCGATGCAACCAACAAACGAACGGTGTGCACCATGATGCGTGTATTACTCGCTTTGATACTTAATACGATGTCGCGAAATTCGAGTTCTTCACATAGGCGCAAATATTCGAGGCACGATTCAACCATACCTTGGGGCGTATCGCCATAGCGACTCATAATTCGATCAGAAAGAGAACCGTGATTTGTACCAATACGGATGGCGGTGTTATTGTCCTTACATATCTGTATAAATGGTTTCAACTTACTTTTGGCCACTTCCAATTCTTCGGCATAAGCTTCATCGGTATAATCGATGAGCTTAAATTTTTTAGCGCCACCAGCAAAGTTACCTGGGTTGATACGAACTTTTTCCACATTGGCTGCAGCAATCTCCGCAGCATTAGGGTTGAAATGGATGTCAGCTACAATAGGTGTGGTATAATTATCTTTGCTCAGAATTGATTTAATGTTTACCAGATTTTTGGCTTCGCTTCTACCTTGTGTTGTAATGCGAACAATATCAGCCCCAGCATCAACAATGGATTTAACCTGATTGCAGGTTGCATCCGTATCCATTGTGTTGGTGGTGGTCATCGACTGTATTTGTATCTCAGCATCACCGCCAATACTTGTGTTACCTACTTTTACCTTACGTGTTGGGTTGCGATGATAATTGAATAAATCTTCGCAGTATAGTGCTTGTTCTTGCATGACTTTTATTTGTTTACAACATTTTAAATGTGGCAATTGACAAATGTAATACAAAGCATTCATCTTTACTTTGAGATGCTTGTTACTTTTTTAATAACTTTATTGCCATTAAGAATAACAAAGTATGTCGATAGTAGTTAAAGGAATTCAGAAGAAATTTGGAAATCAGAAAGCGCTTGATGATGTTAGCTTCTCAATTTCAAGTGGTGAAGTTGTTGGTTTTTTAGGGCCAAATGGGGCTGGTAAATCAACCATGATGAAAATTATATCCGGTTTATTAAGCCAAACGGAAGGCAGCGTTGAAGTGTGTGGTTTAAATAACGAACTAGTAAGCAACCATTATCGACGAAAGATTGGCTACTTGCCAGAGCATAATCCGCTTTATCTCGATATGTATATAAAGGAGTACCTTGAGATGGTAGTTGGAATTTATAAGTTACCCAAGCCAAAAGATAAGGTACAAGAGGTGATCGAATTAACCGGTTTGCAGTTGGAGCAACACAAGCAAATAGGCATGCTTTCCAAAGGCTATCGTCAGCGTGTTGGCTTGGCGCAAGCTTTAATTCACGATCCAGAGGTTTTGATTTTAGATGAGCCAACAACAGGTTTGGATCCCAATCAGATTATAGAGATTCGTGATTTGATAAGAACCGTGGGGAAAGAAAAGACAGTGATGTTGAGTACGCACATTATGCAGGAGGTGGAGGCCATTTGTGAGCGTGTTATTATTTTAAATCAAGGTGAGTTAATAGCTGATTCCCCATCTAATAACTTGAATCAACTCAAAGGTGAAAAAGAAACAATCGTCAACATTGAATTTGATAAGGCCATTGATATAAACTTGATAAACGAGCTAGATGGCGTGTTGAGCTGTGAGAAAAATGGAAAAGCCAGTTACCGAGTAAAGTCGGAGTCTTCAAAAGATATCCGACCATTATTGTTTAAATTAGCAGTTGATCAGCAATTAATCATATTGGCTCTGTCGCAAGTTGAACTTGGTTTAGAGGGCTTATTCCATGAATTAACCAAGTCTAACAATTAGGGAGCCAGTTGTTCAATCTTCCATGTGTTAGCCTCTAAAGTATATAGGTATCGGTCGTGCATGCGATTGCTACGGCCTTGCCAGAATTCGATTTTATTAGGCATAAGTACATATCCTCCCCAGTGTTCGGGGCGAGGAATGTTTTTGCCTTCGTATTGTTTTTCCAGCTCATTGTATCTGGCCTGAAGATCCTCACTTGTTTTAACCAAACTACTTTGTTCTGAGGCCCAGGCGCCCAATTGACTTTCACGGGGACGCGATTGAAAATATTCATCTGATTTTGCAGGCTCTACTTTTTTAACTTCGCCGCTAATTCGAACTTGACGTTCTAGCTCTGCCCAGAAAAAATTTAAACAAGCAAAACTACTTTGCTCCAGCTCGCTACCTTTCTGGCTCTTGTAATTGGTGAAATACACAAAACCTTCATCGCTCACTTCTTTAAGTAATACAATGCGAGTACTAGGGCGAAGTTGTGAGTCAACGGTTGCCAAATTGACTGCCGTTGGGTGAAGACATTCTGAATCGATGGCTTGTTTCATCCAAAGATCAAATTGCAAATAGGGGTCGTCTAGTAATTCACTGCGTAATAAATTACCTTTATTGTAGTGTTCTCTTATGTCAGATAGTTTCTTCATTGTCCATGTTTTGTTGATAGCATAACAAGGATTTCAATTTTTTGTTGAACAAAATTGGGATATAACTCAACCTTTATGTCAACTTCTTGTTTTGGTTAAATACGATAAAAAACAACAGATGAAGATATATACAAAAACAGGCGATAGAGGTCAAACCGGATTATTGGGTGGAAGCCGCGTTAACAAAGATGACATACGTGTAGATTGTTACGGCACATTCGACGAAGTCAATTCTTTTCTTGGATTATTAAGAACGAAGCTTGATCCTGATCATGCATGGCAAGATAAATTACATTTAATACAGGTGGAGTTGATGAATACCATGTCGCATTTGGCAACACCTGCTGATCAAAAAGACAAAAACACCATGCCTTTGCCTGAGACTATGGCTGAGTTTTGTGAGAAGTGGATTGATGAAGTTGAAGCAGGTTTGAGTAGTAAATCAGATTATTTTATACTGCCAGGAGGAAATGAAGTTTCAGCTTTATGTCATGTGGTGCGTAGTCAGCTTCGACGTGGTGAGCGAAAATTAATTGCTCTTCACAGAGAGTATCCAGTTGAGCGCAGTATACTGTTTTTTATTAATCGTTTATCCGATTTGTTTTTCAGTTTGTCGCGAGCAGCCTTAGAAGAAGCTAACATGCCTGAAGAGCGTTGGAAAGCCTTTTTATATAACCGCGAGGAAAAATAGGTTTAATATTCTTTTTGATTCAATTTATTTTAGACTACTGCCTTCTGACTATTCCCGATTTTTATCGGGACTAATTAACTATTGCTATCTTTGAGCTTTGAAAAATTGAATAGCAATGATTGAAAAACACGAGTGTCGTCAGGTAGGTGTATTGGTAAAAGCACATGGCGTAAATGGGGAATTAGTTTTGCGTTTATTCGAAGAGTTTAGTATCGATCACGTTGATGTGGAGTTTCTATTCATTGATATGGATGGGGGATTGGTTCCCTACTACCTGGAAGAAGCGCGTGAGAAAAAGCAAGCTGATGTTTTAATTAAGCTTGCCTTGGTTGACAACGATAAATCAACCGAACAACTCATCGATATGCCTGTGTATGTTAAAATGAAGGATACATCAAATGATGAAGAAGAAGTTGAAGAACCTTTTTCGGCTTATCAGTTGGTGGGTTATCAAACCGAGGCTGTTGGCTTGGGGCAGTTAGGTGAAATAGTTGCCATTAAAGACATCGCCAAAAATCCACTTTTCGAAATAGACTATCAAGGGCGTGAATTATTAATCCCAATAGTAGAAGATTTTATTGTGAAGATTGATGATGAAAAGCAAATAATTGTCTTTAAACTGCCTGAAGGTTTGGTTGATTTGGATTAGAATTCTCTGTTTTCCATTTTACCAATTATATCTCGCCATTCTTGTGGTATCTCAATACTTTGGTGCAAAGATGTATCTATGCCTACCATTACTGATTTACAGACAACCTTCACTTGATTTTTATTGGTTTCAATAATGTGTTGTTCCATCTGAAGACTTTTACCACCAATACTTAAAATAGCCGTTTTCACAACAATATCTTCTTGTAAGAAGGTGGGCATCATAAAATCGGTATGAACCGAAGCGATGATCAATGCCTTAGTGCCTTTGAATAAATCATCTCCAAAGGCTTTTTGAATGTAATGCATTCGGCCAAGGTCGAAGTATTCTTGCAACGTGGCATTGTTAACGTGCCCCAGTAAGTCTATGTCGTTAAAACGTATCTGAACAGGACTCTCGTTATGAAATAATATATCTTGAATTTCCATTATTTGCTAGGTCTATGATCTAATAGTCTATTTGTCTCTTATCTAATAATCTCTGATCTATTCCCTAATAATAACCACTTCGCCACCTTTGCCAATTTTTACAATGCTCGATGGGGCGGGATTTTTGGTTTCTTCTTGTCGGTGTCCAACAATGTAATCAACCCCTTCTTTTATAACATCACTAATTTCGCCAAAGTGCTGGGGCGATGGTTGGCCACTCACATTCGCTGATGTTGAAACAATGGCTTTTTTAAAGCGAGCGCATAATTGATTCGAGAATTCTTCTTCTGTAATACGAATGCCCACACTGCCATCCTCTGCAATTAGGTTTGAAGCTATGTTTTTGGCATCATCGTATATAATTGTTAGCGGTTTGTTAGTCAATTCAGCCATGTCAAAAGCTACTTCAGGAATATCATTGACATAACCAGCCAACTTAGCTGTGTTATCTAGTAGTACCAACATGCTTTTCGAGTCAGCACGTTGTTTCAAATCATAAATGCGTTTTACAGCATCCGCATTAGTGGCGTCGCAGCCAAGTCCCCATATGGTATCGGTAGGGTATAATATAATACCGCCATCGCGCAGTACTTCAAGTGCTTTCTTTAAATCGTCGTGCATGGTAATTGTATTCTATAATTTGCGCCTGCAAGATAGTGATTTCACAACTGATGAAGAAGCTCCTTTTTAATCAATTAGATATTTATGTCACTTTGGAGGTTTCTTGTTAAATAATATCTTTGTATCACTGAGAAATAACTTTAACCGAAGCAAATGTTGCTCTGTGGCGTTTGTGATAACCTTATTAGTATGATTAAATTTCGATTGCTGCTTGCAATGTCGTTATTGTATTTGGGTGCTTTACCTTCTATGGCCCAAAAAGATTTAAAGCCTGGTTTTATTATTAAGAATCATGTTGATACCATAAATGGTTTTATTGATTTGGGGTCAAACTTCAAAAATTCAAAAGCGTGTCGGTTTTATCAATCAGCGGATGGATCAGCAGAGGTTTTTCATCCTGGAGAAATTACAGCTTTTCGTATTGAGAACTCTAAGCTTTATATAAGTAAGGAAGTTAGCATTGACAGTATAAAGCAAACTGTTTTTTTGGAGTTTCTCTTGAGTGGTATTATTAACCTATATTATTTAAAGGAACCTAATGTTGATCGCTACTTTTTGGAAACGGATGGTAGGATGATTGCATTAAGCAATGAGGAGATTATAGGTTACGATGAATATGGAGGAAAGTATGCTTACGATTCTAACAGGCATCGGAATGTGCTTGCCTATTTATTTAAGGAATATCCGGATTTGGTAAAGGATGTTCAGACCATTAAACTGGATCATAAACCTTTGATTGAGGTTGCAAAAAAGTATCACTATGAGGTTTGTGAAGGGGAAGAGTGTTATGATTACACAAAGTCGATGAAATCAAATTGGTTCATTGAGCCTTATGGTGGCGTTTCCTTATCGTGGTTAGGTCTGGAGAATTCAAGTGATAAAGCACAAAGTGTTGATCCGCTGGTTGGAGTTAACTTCAGATTTGCTTCATCAAGAGTACATTATTTGTGGAATTTTGTAACCGGTTTAAAATTGTCAACCAACAATTTTAGTGGGGATTTCAAGGCTGCAATCTATAACGAAAAGCTAACGACCTATCGCATAGATGCAAAATATGCAGTTATTAGTATTCCATTAAAAGTAGAGTATTATTTACCGATAGAGTCATTTCAACCGTACTTGTCGATAGGATATACCAATACTTTTTTACTAGGTTCTGAATATGAAGCTAGGAAAGTTTGGAATGAACCACCAATGGTTGGGCCAGCCATGGAAACAAAATTTCAACCATATCATGGTGGAATTGTAATTGGAGGAGGAGTTCGGAAAGCCCTGGCTAATAAAAACTACTTTTATCTGAATTGCGAGTATGAGTATCGTCAACCACTTGTTAATACTCGGTATATTTTAGAGTATATTAATGTTAGCTCGGTTAATTTTACTTTGGGTTATGCTTTTAATAAATAAACTCGACATACAATAAAAGCCCTTGAAAATTAATTCAAGGGCTTTCGTTTATTTATTCTGCAAGTAGTCTCACAGTCTAATATCTAATAATCTCTTATCTCATTAAACAGCCACATTATTTTCACGCAAAGCATCGTTAAGCGATGTTTTCTTATCTGTCGATTCTTTACGTTTACCTATAATTAAGGCAGCAGGTACCTGATATTCTCCGGCAGGGAACGATTTAGTATAAGACCCTGGAATTACAACTGAACGAGGAGGTACATAACCATTGTAAATTACTGGTTCAAAACCGGTCACATCAATAATTTTAGTTGATCCGGTTAATACCACATTAGCACCCAGAACAGCTTCTTTACCAACGCGACACCCTTCTACAACAATGCAACGTGAACCGATAAAAGCATCGTCTTCAATAATTACCGGAGCAGCCTGAATTGGTTCCAATACGCCACCAATACCAACACCACCACTTAAGTGAACGTTTTTACCAATTTGTGCACAGCTTCCCACTGTAGCCCATGTGTCTACCATGGTTCCACTTTCAACATACGCACCAATATTAACGTATGATGGCATCATAACAACACCACTTTCGATGAAGGCGCCATAGCGAGCAACAGCGTGCGGAACAACACGTACACCCAATTCTTTGTAATTGGTTTTCAAAGCAATTTTATCATGAAATTCAAAAGGGCCTACCTCAATGGTTTCCATTTTTTGAGTAGGGAAATACATGATAACAGCTTTTTTTACCCATTCGTTGACAATCCATTCGTCACCCTGTGGTTCTGCTACTCGTAATTCGCCTTTATCCAGTTTTTTAACTACTGTTTTAATGGCCTCAACCGTGTCGGCATTTTTTAATAAGCTTCTATCGTCCCAAGCTTTTTCAATTTGAATTTTTAAATCGCTCATTTGTGATGATTTTTTTGTTTGCTGCAAAAATATATGTAATTAATAAGTTTTCAAGCATTAAAAAGACGACTTACTCTTATTTTAACTATTTAGTTCAGTGGTGTTAAATTTTTAAAGTGTTATGCCGCTATTCAAAGACTAGATTTTTTACTCGCCCCAGGCAACCTTTTACCAAGAAAGATCATTTATTTAAATAATAGTAATGGCACGTGCTTTGTCTCATTGCAGTGATTGATTCCGTTAATTCCTGTTAATTGTATTAAATGATGTTAAAAATATAGTTATCAGATTGAAAAGAAACTATCTTGATCATACTTAAGCCTGGCTTGCATGCGTATATATTTTTCAGTTTTACTAATTGTTAGTTTGTGCTCTGTGTCTAAGCGAACTGTGGCACAAGGTGTGGATCACGTATGGCTTGATGGTCTAGTGATTAATCAAGCCGATAGCTCACGTCTGCCTCTGACTCAGATTGCGAGTTATAAGTTGGTTCAGATTTTTGCAGCCGATTCCTTAGGTGAATTTTTTATTCAAGTGCCAAAGGGTGATAGTCTAAAATTTATGGCATTGGGCTTCGAGGCAAAAAGTGTGTTGGTTGATGACTTAATCGATAGCATTGCGGGTAAAACAACCATAGCTCTTAGGAGAACGTCATACATGATTGGTCAGGTTGATATTAATTATTATAAAAAATTTAGCGAGTACCAGGATTATTTAAAAAAGATGCGAGCCAAACAAGCTGAATTAGACTTGTTTTTGCCTCCCGAAATTAAGCTGGGAAAAGGCAGTGATGTTCCGCCCGATTTGCGACCATTGTATCGAAGTAAACCTCCAGTTTTAGCCGCTTTTTTTCAGCCCATTAATTACATTTATTATCATACAAGTAAGCTCGAAAAGTCAAAAATTAAGGTGCTGAAATTAATGGAAGAAACCATTATTAGAGAATTGTTGACGGTTGAAATGATGCGTGAAGTTTCTAGTTTAGAAGGGAAGGAATTGGAAAGTTTTATCGTCTATTGTAATGTAAACGTTGAGCTCAACAAATACGATACAACTGAGACCGTAAGGGTTAAAGTAATGGATTTATTTGCGCAATATATAAATGAATAGTTAGCTTGTAGGCTGCAAGAGGAAATTCTATGAAGAAAAAGATATACAGTGTAGTGTTATTAATTTTGATGTTTGGAAACGTTCAAGCTCAGGAGAACGAAACCATTCATATTTACGGTAAGGTCGAAGTTAGTAATACTGAAGAGGAGGTACCCTTTGCATTTATAGCCAATAGTGCAACAGGAATAGGAAAAGAGACGAACGATAAAGGCCTTTTTAAAATACAGGTTTGTTTAAGTGATACCATTCTGTTTCGATGTATGGGTTATGAAGATGGCGTTTGGCCTGTGGCTGAATTGGATTTAGATCAAACCATCATCATCTTAGAAGTTCAGCCCAAGCAATATGCGCTTGAGGCAGTTGATGTATTGTGGTTCAGATCGTATGCTACCTTCCGACATAAAATTGCCAATATGGATATGATGCCCACAAAAATGCATATGCCCATTCATATTGATATGAAGGAGTTGAATGCAATTGCGAAGGCCGAAAGTGGTATGTTTGGCGGAGGAATTTCAATGGGAACTTATAGAACGAAAGAAGAAAAACAATATGCCAAATTATTAGCTTACGAAAGTTTGTACAGTAATTTCAACCGTTTGGCTAGCCGTGAAAACCTTCAGGTTTTTACAAAGTTCCAAGGTGGTAAGTTAGATTCGTTCATCGTCTTTTTGCGATCGAAACATAATATTGATCCTAAGTTGCCTGATTACGAAATGATGGAAGCCATTAATTTAGTTTATGAGGAATTTCTCGCTCTTCAGACTGATACCATAGCAAATTAGCAGGCTTGTTAATATTTTTTTAAATTCGGTTAATAATATTCAATTAGAGAATTTATTCGCTAATGGTTTTGTGCCTCATGCGAATGGGGGTGATGCTTGTGTAAATTAAAGTTTAACAGTTTTTTAGATTTGAATTACTATAGTTTCCCGAGTGTTTAAATGAGCTGTTTTATGAGTTTAATTGCATAGCTCAATATTTCCAGAGAAGCACCATTAAAGAAAAATTTCTGAACTTACAGTTTTAACGCGACAGAGCTTGTTGTTATAATTTTAACATGACTACTATAATGTGTTATAAATCAGCCTTGATTATTCGGATGCTGATATCTTAAATAAGCTCTGTGTATTTCGAATATACTATATAAGTGTAAAAGCGGGTTTAAATAGTAAGATATAAAGGCTCTAAACTAACAAATGGTAAATTTTTTCAATATTTTTTTGACTATTCCTTTGGTGTTTTAAAAATCAATCCTACATTTGCTCACGTAAAAAGCAGATAAAAGATGAAATTCAATCTATCACTCATTCTCGATATTATTATTATTCTCGTGGTCATTATTACCTGAGGGAAGTGAGAATGCTGTATAGTTAAGATACTAACAAAATATATAGAGCCTTTCTCACAAACATGAGAAAGGCTTTTTTTTTAGCAAAACAACCATATTCGATGAAATTTAAATTAAGAAGTGCAACAACAACAGAAGGGAGACGAATGGCAGGAGCCAGAAGTCTTTGGCGCGCCAATGGAATGAAGGAGAATCATTTTGGCAAACCTGTTATTGCAGTGGTCAATTCATTTACACAATTTGTTCCTGGTCATGTTCATTTACACGACATAGGTCAAAAGGTAAAGAAGCAGATTGAAGCTAATGGCTGTTTTGCTGCCGAATTCAACACCATTGCCATCGATGATGGAATAGCCATGGGGCACGATGGTATGTTATATTCCTTGCCATCGCGCGATATAATCGCTGATAGTGTTGAGTATATGGCTAATGCACACAAGGTTGATGCTTTAGTTTGCATTAGCAATTGTGATAAAATTACCCCAGGTATGTTGATGGCTGCCATGCGTTTGAATATTCCTGCAGTGTTTGTGTCAGGTGGACCAATGGAAGCTGGAAAGGCCGGAGGCAAAGCGTTAGACTTAGTTGATGCCATGGTAATGGCTGCTGATGATACCGTATCGGATGAAGAAGTAAATGAGGTGGAACGTAATGCCTGCCCTACATGTGGATCGTGTTCGGGTATGTTCACGGCTAACTCAATGAACTGTTTGAATGAAGCTATCGGTTTGGCTTTGCCGGGTAATGGAACGATTGTAGCAACACATCAAAATCGTTTTAAGTTGTTTGAAAGAGCGGCCGATTTGATTGTTGAAATGACCGAGAGGTATTACCGCGATGGTGATGCGTCGGTTTTACCACGTTCAATAGCCAGTAAAAAAGCTTTTGAAAATGCCATGACTTTAGATGTGGCTATGGGAGGTTCTACCAACACAGTATTGCATATTTTGGCAATTGCCCACGAGGCTGGTGTTGATTTCACTATGGATGACATCGATCAGATTTCGCGACGTACGCCTGTTTTATCAAAAGTAGCACCAAACTCACATTATCACATCGAAGATGTAAATCGTGCCGGAGGTATCATGGGTATTTTGGCAGAATTAAACCGAGGTGGTTTGTTGCATGCCGATGTAAGTCGTGTTGACTATTCAACTTTGGAAGCGGCCTTGAAAGATTATGATGTAGCTGGCGGAACGGCCATTGATGCTGCAAAAGAGATATATAAAAGTGCACCTGCAGGTTTATTCAATTTGACAATGGGTTCGCAGAAAACCACTTATGCTGAGTTGGATTTGGATCGTGAAAAGGGATGTGTTCGTAGCATTGAAGGCGCTTATTCGAAGGATGGTGGATTGGCTGTGTTGTTTGGCAATTTGGCCGAGAAAGGTTGCATTGTAAAAACGGCTGGTGTTGACGAATCTATCTGGGTGTTTAATGGAACAGCCCGTGTTTACGAATCGCAAGATGATGCTTGTGATGGTATTTTGTCCGATGAGGTAAAAGCTGGTGATGTGGTTATTATTCGTTACGAAGGACCTAAAGGCGGACCAGGTATGCAAGAAATGTTATACCCAACCTCTTATCTTAAGTCGAAACATTTGGGTAAAGAATGTGCCTTGTTAACCGATGGCCGTTTCTCTGGAGGAACTTCTGGCTTATCCATTGGTCATGCCTCACCCGAAGCAGGAGCAGGAGGTAATATTGCTTTGGTTCAGAATGGCGACCCGATCTTAATTGATATTCCAAATCGTAAAATAGAACTTCAGATATCTGCAGATGAGCTAGCTGAAAGACGAAGTGCAGAAGTAGCCAAGGGTAAATTTGCTTTTCAACCTGGTGATCGAGTCAGGAATGTGTCCAAAGCATTAAAAGCCTACGCCAGCATTGTAAGTTCAGCTGATAAAGGCGCAGTTAGATTAATTGATTAAACATGAGATATATAGATAATAGACAATAAGATAATAGAGGTTTATGCAATTTATCTGTAACAAGCTGAAAAAATCTATAATCTATTAGTCTAATATCTAAACAACTATAAAAAGTCCATTAACATGGAAACAAAAACACAACCACAAACAAAGGAGGCTAATCCGATGAAAAAGCAAAGAATGACAGGCTCCGAGGCTGTAATGCAATCATTATTACACGAAGGTGTTGATTTATTATTTGGCTATCCGGGTGGCGCCATTATGCCGATTTATGATGCGCTTTACCATTATCAAGATAAATTGAATCATGTTTTGGTTCGTCACGAGCAGGGGGCTGTTCATGCAGCTCAAGGTTTTGCACGTGTTACGGGTAAAGTAGGTGTATGTATGGTGACAAGCGGACCAGGTGCCACCAATGCTGTTACCGGTATTGCTGATGCCATGGTTGATTCCACGCCAATGGTTGTAATAAGCGGTCAGGTGGCTTCTCCATTATTAGGTACCGATGCCTTTCAGGAAACGGATGTAGTAGGTATTACGCAACCAATAACAAAGTGGAATTATCAGGTGAAACGTGCTGAGGAAATTCCTGAAGCCATAGCAAAAGCATTTTATATTGCACGTAGCGGTCGTCCTGGGCCTGTGTTAATCGATATAACTAAAGATGCTCAGTTCGCTCAGATTGATTATGAATATAAACCAGTAGAAAAGGTTAGGTCCTATACACCGGCAACACCAACCAAGAAGGATAAGGTAGCAGAAGCTGCACGATTAATAAATTTGGCTAAGAAACCTTTAGCTTTAGTTGGGCAAGGTGTAGTACTAGGTAATGCTGAAAAGGAGTTAAAAACGTTTCTTGAGAAATCAGGAATACCAGCTGCTTGGACTTTGTTAGGATTATCCGCTTTACCAACTGAACATGAGTTGAACGTTGGTATGTTAGGTATGCATGGAAATTATGGACCTAACGTTAAGACAAATGAGAGTGATTTGATCATTGCCATCGGTATGCGTTTCGATGATCGTGTAACGGGTAATGTTCAGAAATATGCGACTAATGCCAAGGTGGTTCATTTAGAGATTGATCCGGCTGAGATAAATAAAATTATATACGCTGATGTGCCAGTGGTTGGTAATGTGAAAGAATCTTTACCAATGCTAACAGCAATGGTTTCGGAGAATGAGCATACCGATTGGTTGAACGAATTCAGAGTGTGTGATAAGGTTGAGAATCAAAAAATAATCAACGAAGAGTTATTTCCTTCTAAAAAAGGAATGACCATGGGTGAGGTGATTCGAAGAGTAACAGATTCATATGGTGATGATGCGATTATGGTAACCGATGTAGGACAGCATCAGATGATGGCTTCGCGTTATTTTAAGTTTAAGAATACACGAAGCGTTGTAACTTCTGGTGGATTGGGAACCATGGGGTTCGGTTTACCTGCCGCTTTAGGAGCTCAAATGGGGCAGCCAGAGCGTCCGGTATGTTTATTTGTTGGTGATGGTGGTTTTCAGATGACAATACAAGAGTTAGGAACCATTTTCCAAACCAATGCACCTGTTAAAATTATCTTGTTAAATAATAATTTCTTGGGTATGGTTCGCCAATGGCAAGAAATGTTTTTCGATAAGCGCTATGCATCAACTGAATTGGTTAATCCTGATTTCCAAATGATAGCAAAAGGATATGGAGTTGCAGGCGCAATAGTTGATGACCGTGATAACTTAGATGCTGCTGTTCAACAAATGGTGAGTCACGACGGGCCATTCTTATTAGAAGTGAAAGTTGAGAAAGAAGGTAATGTATTTCCTATGGTACCAACTGGCGCTTCGGTATCTGAAATTCGACTTGAGTAAAATATTAGAAACCTAGACTTAGAGACGATAGACTATAAGAAAAGAGGAATTTCTAAAAGTCTATTGTCTACAAATCTCAACATCTAAAAAACAACACATGAAACAAGAATTCACATTATCAATATATTCCGAGAACCATGTTGGTTTGTTAAATCAAATCACAACGGTTTTCACTCGTCGACACATTAACATCGAAAGTTTAAATACTTCTGAGTCGGCCATCCCGGGTATTCATAAATTTACCATTGTGGTGTTCACATCACGCGATCAGGTAAATAAATTGTTGGGGCAAATTGAAAAGATCATCGACGTGATTAAAGCTTATGTTTTTACAACAGATGAAATCATTCATGAAGAAGTTGCTTTATATAAGGTAAAAACCGAATCGTTGTTAAACAGTAACGAGATTGAGCGTTTGGTGCGTCAGTATGGTGCTCGCATTTTGGAAGTAACATCGGACTATACAGTTATAGAGAAGACTGGTCATAAGGCAGATACCCAAGAACTATTTGATAAGCTCGATAATTTTGGCGTATCTCAGTTTGTTCGCTCTGGTAGAATTGCGGTAACCAAACTTAAAGAAGAGTTGCTCTCTAATTATTTGAAGAAACTCGAAAAACAAAAGTCGCTTCTGGATTAATCAGAAGATGAGAATATAATTAAGAAGTACAAAAAGCTAGTAGCTATCGGCTAATAGCCAGAAGCTAAAAAACAAACATTAATTAAATAAATCATGGCTAGAATTAATTTCGGAGGAACCGAAGAAAGTGTTGTTACAAGGGAAGAGTTCCCATTGGAGAAAGCACGCGAAGTATTAAAAGATGAAACCATTGCTGTAATTGGTTATGGTGTGCAAGGTCCGGGACAATCACTCAACCTTAAAGACAACGGATTCAACGTGATCATTGGTCAGCGTAAGGAGTCAAAGACTTGGGACAAAGCTATTGCTGATGGATGGGTTCCTGGTGAAACATTATTTGAAATTGAAGAAGCACTTGAAAGAGCAACTGTTATTCAATACTTATTGTCAGATGCAGGACAAATTCAAATGTGGGATACGGTTAAGAAGCACTTAACTCCTGGGAAAGCACTTTATTTCTCACACGGATTTGGAATTACTTACAAAGAGCGCACAGGTATTGTACCTCCAGCTGATGTTGATGTAATTTTGGTGGCTCCAAAAGGTTCAGGTACAAGTCTTCGTCGTATGTTTCTTGAAGGACGTGGATTGAATTCTTCATACGCTATCTTCCAGGATGCAACAGGAAAAGCATTTGATCGTGTTGTTGCCTTGGGTATTGGCGTAGGTTCGGGTTACCTTTTCGAAACAGACTTCAAACGCGAAGTATACTCTGATTTAACTGGTGAGCGCGGAACGCTTATGGGATGTATCCAGGGAATATTTGCTGCTCAGTACGATGTATTGCGTGCAAATGGTCACTCACCATCAGAAGCATTTAACGAAACAGTTGAAGAATTAACTCAGAGTTTGATGCCTTTAGTTGCTGAAAACGGTATGGATTGGATGTATGCCAATACCTCTACTACAGCTCAGCGTGGTGCATTAGATTGGTGGAAGCCTTTCCGCGATGCTACCAAACCGGTCTTTGAAAAGCTTTATAAAGAAGTTGCTGCCGGAAACGAAGCACAACGTTCAATTGACTCTAACAGTCAGAGCGATTACCGTGTAAAGTTAGATGCCGAGCTTAAGGAACTGAATGATTCAGAAATGTGGCAAGCAGGTGCTGCTGTTCGCAAATTGAGACCAGAAAACCAATAATAATTGACAATTCATCGGATGACTAGAAAGAAATATTAAGTCATCCGATGAATTAGCTATTGGCTGACAGCTATCAGCTATTAGCTTTTTTAAAGGGATTGAAATTCGGAATATTCATTCTTAAAACATTAACCATGGATAACAAAGTTCATATATTCGATACAACATTAAGAGACGGTGAGCAAGTACCGGGATGCCAGTTAAACACTATTGAAAAGATAGAAGTAGCCCGTCAGCTCGAGAAGCTCGGCGTGGATGTGATCGAAGCTGGATTTCCTATTTCAAGTCCCGGAGATTTTAATTCGGTGGTTGAAATTTCGAAAGCAGTTCAGAACCCAACCATCTGTGCTTTAACGCGTGCGGTAAAAAAAGATATTGAAGTAGCTGCCGATGCCTTGAAATTTGCAAAACGCGGTCGTATACATACAGGTATTGGTACTTCACCATACCATATAAAATATAAATTAAACTCTAACGAAGACGAGATTGTTGAGCGTGCTGTTGAAGCAGTAAAATACGCCAAACGATTTGTTGAAGATGTGGAGTTTTATGCTGAAGATGCAGGTCGTTCAGATAATGAGTACCTGGCTCGTGTAGTCGAAGCGGTTATTAAGGCTGGTGCAACAGTTATTAATATACCGGATACTACTGGCTATTGTTTACCAAAAGAGTATGGTGAGAAAATAGCCTATTTGGTAAATAATGTGCCGAATGTAGATAAGGCTATCTTATCAACACACTGTCATAACGATTTGGGTATGGCAACTGCCAATACTTTAGCAGGTGTTGTAAATGGAGCTCGTCAGGTTGAGGTTACTATTAATGGTTTAGGCGAACGTGCTGGTAATACTTCATTAGAAGAGGTAGTAATGGCAATGAAATCGCACCACGATTTGGATTACCAAACCGGAATCGATTCAAAGCAGTTAATGAAGTCAAGTAAGTTGGTTTCTACCTTGATGCGTATGCCAGTTCAGGCTAATAAAGCCATTGTTGGACGTAATGCCTTTGCTCACTCTTCTGGAATTCATCAGGATGGTGTGTTGAAGAACCGTGAGAATTATGAAATTATTGACCCGGCTGATGTTGGTGTAAAAGAATCAAGCATCGTATTAACAGCTCGTAGTGGACGAGCTGCCTTGAAACACCGCTTACATGTATTGGGTTACGAATTTGAAGGGCCTGAGTTGGATGAAATCTACAATCAGTTCCTTGATTTGGCCGATAAGAAAAAAGATGTGGCTGATGAAGATTTGGAAGCATTAGCTGGTACTGAAAAAGAAAAGCAAGATCGCTCCATCAAGTTAGAATCTTTACAGGTAATATCTGGTAGTTCAACTATTCCAACCGCTACTGTAGCTGTAAGCTTCGATGGTGATGTGTTTACCGACACTGCTTCAGGTAATGGCCCTATTGATGCTGCTTTTTCTGCTGTTAAGAATTTGGTAAAACGTAAGGTTCATTTGGAAGAGTTCTTGATTCAGGCAATCACACGCGGAAGCGATGATCTTGGTAAGGTGCATGTTCAGGTAGAACATAAGGGGCAAACTTATTATGGATTTGCTGCTAACGTAGATATTATAACTGCATCAGTGGAAGCTTTCTTAGATGCAATTTCGAAAATAGGATAAATAGATAGTAGTCAGTAGAAAAAAGGCAGTAGGCAGAAAATATCTCCGAAACCTTAAAATACGCTAGCAACCCCGATAGCTATCGGGGCTAGCAGCTAATAGCTTTAAAAATGGGAAAAACATTATTTGATAAAATATGGGACAGCCACGTCGTCAAGACAATTGATGACGGGCCAAACGTTCTTTATATCGATCGTCATTTTATACATGAGGTGACAAGTCCGCAAGCATTCGGAGGAATAAAAGCACGTGGGGGTAAAGTAGCACGACCAGATCAGGTTATTGCAACACCCGATCACAATATTCCGACAATAAATCAACACCTGACCATACAAGACGAATTGTCGCGCGTACAGGTTGAGACTTTAAAGCAAAATTGTGAAGAAAATGGCATTACCATGTATGGTTTAAATCATCCCTACAATGGTATTGTTCACGTGGTTGGGCCTGAGCTTGGAATAACGCAGCCAGGAATGACCATTGTTTGTGGTGATAGTCATACTTCAACACACGGAGCCTTTGGTAGCATTGCCTTTGGAATTGGCACCAGTGAGGTTGAAATGGCTTTGGCAACACAGTGTATTATGCAGCCAAAACCTAAAAGCATGCGCATTAATATCGAGGGTGAGCTTCATAAAGGAGTGACATCAAAAGATATTATCCTTTATATCATTTCGAAGTTGACAACTGGTGGAGGAACTGGTTACTTTGTTGAATTTGCAGGATCTGCTATCCGCAGTTTGTCAATGGAAGCACGTATGACCATTTGTAACATGAGTATCGAAATGGGTGCTCGTGGCGGTATGATTGCACCTGACGAAACAACTTTTGAATACATCAAAGGGCGTGAGCAAGCACCTAAAGGTGCTAAATGGGACGAGGCTGTTGCTTATTGGAAATCACTTTGTACCGATGCCGATGCTGTGTTTCATAAGGAATTAAACTATGAGGCTGCTGACATTGAGCCAATGATTACTTATGGAACTAACCCAGGTATGGGGGCTAAGGTTTGTGGTAATATTCCAACGCTTGATTCTATCGAAGATAGCTCAAAAAATTCTTTCCAGAAATCGATGGAGTATATGGGTTTTGCTGCTGGCGATAAGCTGGAAGGTAAAAAAGTAGATTACGTTTTTGTTGGTAGTTGTACCAATGGACGTATCGAAGACTTACGTTCTTTCTGCGAGGCTGTAAAAGGAAGGAAGAAAGCAGATAGTGTGACTGCCTGGATTGTTCCCGGAAGTAAGCAAGTTGAAAAACAGGCTATTGAAGAAGGTTTGAAAGAGCAATTAGAAGCTGCAGGTTTTGAGTTGCGTCAACCGGGTTGTTCGGCTTGTTTAGCAATGAATGATGATAAAATTCCTGAAGGCATGTATGCTGTTTCTACATCAAACCGAAACTTCGAAGGTCGTCAGGGACCAGGTTCGCGTACGCTGCTAGCTAGTCCCTTAACGGCTGCTGCTGCTGCAGTAACTGGTGTTGTTACAGATCCACGTACCATTTTTAATTAGAAATCAGGAGGAAAGAATATGCCAATAGAAAAATTTGTAACGGTGCAAACAAGCTTTGTACCAATGCCAATCGAAAATGTGGATACTGATCAAATTATTCCTGCTCGATTTTTAAAAGCCACAACTAAAGAAGGTTTTGGAGATAACTTATTCTTCGACTGGAGATATGATAAGGCTGGTCAGCCTAAGGCTGATTTTGTATTGAATAAGCCATCTTACGATGGAACGGTTTTAGTTGCCGGTAAAAACTTTGGAAGTGGATCAAGCCGCGAGCATGCTGCTTGGGCCATTGCAGGATATGGATTCAAAGCTGTTGTGTCAAGTTTCTTTGCCGATATATTTCGCGGAAACTCGTTGAACAATGGTGTATTACCGGTGCAAGTGTCGGAGGAGTTTTTAGCTGGTTTGTTTGCATCTGTTGATGCAGATAATAAGACTGAAGTTAAAATTGATTTAGCGAATCAGACAATCACTAATGTTGCTACTAGTGCATCAGAAGGTTTTGAAATCAATTCCTACAAGAAAAGTTGTTTGATGAATGGCTACGATGATATTGATTATTTGTTGAGTCTTGAAAAAGAAATTGCAGCCTACGAAAAGCAAGCTGTAAAATTTTAATAGTGTCTTACCAGTGGTGTTTTAGTTCATTGCTGGTAAGGTTTTAAAAAATACTTACATCGCACCACTTTATGATGTAAGTATTTTAACATTAACCTAAAATTACAAAGGAATGACAGTTGAGCTAATGGATACAACCCTTAGGGATGGCGAGCAGACCACAGGCGTGTCGTTCAACGACGCCGAAAAGCTCGCTATGGCGCGTATTTTACTCGAAGAATTAAAAGTAGATCGAATTGAAGTTGCATCCGCTCGTGTGAGTGAAGGTGAATTCAAGGCGGCACAAAAAATATGTGAATGGGCCTCTCAGAATGGTTATCACGATAAGGTTGAAGTGCTTGGTTTTGTTGATAAGGGCATTTCCTTACAGTGGATAAAAGATGCTGGAGGACGTGTTGTCAATTTATTAACTAAAGGATCGTTGAAGCATGTCACAAGTCAGTTGCGAAAAACTCCTGAACAACACGTTAATGATATTAAAGAGCTAATAGCACAGGCTGATTCTATGGATATTGATGTTAATATCTATCTCGAAGATTGGTCAAATGGCATGTTGGATTCTCCTGATTATGTATTCTATTTATTGGATCAGTTAAAAGATGAATCGATAAAACGCTATATGTTGCCTGATACGCTTGGGGTGCTTAATCCTGAACAGGTGCTGGACTTTTGCTCATCAACCATAACACGTTATCCAGATTTGCATTTCGATTTTCATGCGCATAACGATTACGATTTGGCGGTTGCCAACGTATTTGCTGCAGTGAAAGCTGGTGTACAAGGAATACACACCACCATTAATGGATTAGGCGAACGAGCAGGCAATGCACCGTTGGCAAGTATTACTGGTATATTGAATGATCACTTAAATGTTAGCACCAACTTGGATGAGTCAAAACTAACACGCATGAGTCAGATGGTTGAGAGTTTTAGTGGAATTCGTATTCCTGGAAATAAACCATTGACAGGTGAATATGTGTTTACCCAATGCAGTGGTGTGCACGCTGATGGTGATAACAAGGATAATTTGTATTTCAATAATTTGATGCCTGAGCGTTTTGGACGTGTACGTAAATATGCATTAGGTAAGACATCAGGAAAGGCGAATATTCTAAAGAACCTTGAAGAGCTGGGTATTAGTCTAAGTCCAGAAGAAATGAAGCGCGTAACGCAAGAGGTAATTGAGTTAGGTGATAAAAAGGAGATGGTTACGACCGAAGATCTGCCTTATATTATTTCTGATGTGCTAAAAAGTGCTTCCATAGGCGAGTATATTAAGATGAATAACTATAGCTTATCCTTAACTCGTGGGATGAAACCAACAGCATCGGTAAGTATTCGGATTGAAGATATAGACTATCAGGCGTCTTCCACGGGAGATGGTCAGTACGACGCTTTTATGAAGGCGCTTTGGAAAATATATGATGAGTTGAAAAAGCCTCATCCATTATTGGCCGATTACTGGGTAACCATTCCCCCTGGAGGAAAAACAGATGCCTTGGTAGAAACGGTTATATCCTGGGATTACAATGGGAAGTTATTTAAGACCAGAGGGCTGGATGCCGATCAAACGGAAGCTGCCATTAAAGCGACCGTAAAAATGCTTAACTTGATTGAGAACGGAAATTTAAAATTATAAACAAGTCAATAGCTGCTAGCCTCTAGCAGCTAGAAGCTAGAAGCTTTTTATATGAAATTGAATATTGGAGTTTTGCCAGGAGATGGCATTGGACCGGAAATAGTTGAACAAGCGCAGAAAGTAATTGATGCAGTTGCTGTAAAGTTTAACCACGAAGTAGTTTATACAAATGCATTGGTTGGAGCCACAGCGATTGATCAGGTTGGGAATCCTTATCCGGACGAAACGCACGAAGTATGTATGAATTCTGATGCTGTTTTATTTGGTGCTATCGGAGATCCGAAGTACGATAATGATCCAAAAGCAAAGGTGCGACCTGAGCAAGGATTGTTAGGTATGCGTAAAAAATTGGGCTTGTATGCGAATATTCGTCCGGTTACAACTTTCCCATCTTTGTTAGACAAGAGTCCATTGCGTTTGGATATTGTTGAAGGTGCCGATTTTGTTGTAGTACGAGAGTTAACTGGTGGTATTTATTTTGGTGAAAAAGGACGTTCGGAAGATCTGAAAAAGGCCTTTGATACCTGTACTTATACAACGGAAGAAATTGAGCGTATCCTGAAATTAGCATTCTCATACGCAGGTAAACGCGATAAGCGATTAACAGTAATTGATAAAGCTAATGTATTGGCAACGTCTCGTCTTTGGAGAGAAACTGCTCAGGCAATGGAAGCCGATCATAAGGATATTGAAGTAGACTATATGTTTGTGGATAATGCAGCAATGCAGTTGATTCAATGGCCTAAGAAATTTGATGTGATGGTGACCGAGAATATGTTTGGTGATATCATTAGCGATGAGGCTTCTGTAATTACAGGTTCATTAGGTTTATTGCCTTCCGCGTCGGTTGGTGTACATACTTCAGTATTTGAGCCTATTCATGGATCGTATCCACAGGCAGCAGGTAAAGATATTGCAAACCCTATTGCAACAGTTCTTTCTGCAGCAATGCTTTTAGAATCATTAGATTTATTAGACGAAGCTCAGGCGGTAAGAGATGCGGTTAATAAATCACTTGAAGCAGGCATTGTTACCGAAGATATTGTTAAAGATGGCAAAGCTTACAAAACATCGGAAGTAGGTGATTGGCTCGCTAATGCTATAAAATAAAGAATTGTAACGCCGATTAGTCTTCCTGATGATCGGCGTTTTTTATCCCAACAACAAAACAAATTAATGAAACCACGCTCAAAGACCACAAAAGCAGATAATGCCCAATCGTATTATCCCAAGGTTGAAGATATTATTGCAGCAAAACAAACGCTCAATAAAATATTGGAGACAACTCCGCTCAATCGAAATTTAAATCTTTCGAATAAGTACAATGCTAATATTATGCTTAAGCGCGAAGATTTACAGAATGTACGATCGTATAAAATTCGTGGAGCTTACAACAAAATTAAAAGCTTGAGTGAGGCTGAGTTGAATGTAGGTATTGTGTGTGCAAGTGCAGGTAATCATGCTCAAGGTGTGGCTTATTCATGTCAGACCTTAGGAATTGATGGTATTATTTACATGCCCAGTACAACGCCTAAACAGAAGGTGAATCAGGTTAAGATGTTCGGGCAGGATAATGTTCAGGTGGTGTTAATTGGCGATACCTATGATGATGCCTATGATGCGGCAATGGAAGATTGTCAGCAACGTGGACGTACCTTTATTCATCCCTTTGACGATCCCAAAATTATTGAGGGACAAGCCACAGTAGGTTTAGAAATATTAGAACAGAGTAAGGAAAAAATAGATTATATATTTGCACCTATTGGAGGTGGGGGACTGATCTCAGGTTTGGGAAGTTATTTCAAAAACATGAGCCCCGATACAAAAATAATAGGAGTAGAGCCGGAAGGAGCTCCGGCCATGGATTGGTCTTTACGTGCTGGTGAAGTTATAGAACTGGAAGAGATTGATAAATTTGTGGATGGTGCTTCGGTGCAAAAAGTTGGCTCTTATACCTTTGATATTTGCCAAAAGGTGATTGATAAAATGCTATTGGTACCAGAAGGTAAGGTTTGTACCAAAATATTAGAGTTATATAATTTTGACGCTATCGTTGTGGAGCCAGCCGGAGCACTCAGTATAGCAGCTTTGGATTTATATGCTGATGAGATAAAAGGTAAGAATGTAGTTTGCATCCTTAGCGGTAGTAATAATGACATTACGCGAACCGAAGAAATTAAGGAGCGCTCGCTTCTTTATGAAGGTTTAAAACATTATTTCATAGTACGATTTCCGCAACGTGCCGGTGCTTTGCGCGATTTTGTGGATCAAGTACTCGGGCCTGGGGATGACATAACCCACTTTGAATACCGTAAAAAAACAAGTCGCGAAAAAGGACCCGCTTTAATTGGCGTTGAATTGCAGAAGAAAGAAGATTTCGATGGCCTTATTGAGCGAATGGAAGCGAATGGTTTTGTGGTTGAGTACCTCAATGAACGACCTGATTTGTTTCAATACTTAATATAGGCAGACCGTAAATATTGATTCTTATCAATTTGTTAATATTAAATACTTGATGATTTTGTGAAAAGTTGAAATAGGCTTAGCTTTTGGGTGAGATTTAAACTTAAACCCAATTTTATGAAAGTCAAAGGCGTTTTTATTAGCTGTCTAATATTACTGAATTTCCATTTAGCACTTGCTCAAACTGAAGATCTAACAGAGTATGTCGATCCCTTTATTGGTACTCAAGAGATGGGACATGTGTTTCCCGGAGCTTGTTCACCATTTGGTATGGTACAGTTAAGCCCGGATACCGATAGTGTTCTGTTTTTTAACGATGGCAAATATAATAAGGATGTTTACCGTTATTGTGCCGGCTATCAATATACCGACAAGTCGATTGTTGGTTTTAGTCATACCCATTTAAGTGGTACCGGTCATTCTGATTTAGGCGATTTTTTGGTGATGCCGACTGTGGGTCAAGTACAGCATAATCCTGGAACTATCGATGATACATCTTTGGGGTATCGATCATTATTCCGGAAAGAGACAGAGCATGCCGAACCAGGTTATTACTCAGTTGAGCTCGACGATTATAAAATTAAGGCTGAGTTAACAGCTACCCAACGAGTTGGTTTTCATCAGTATACTTTTCCTGAAGCGGATGATGCCCATATAATTCTAGACTTAACACATGGAATCTATAATTACAATGGTAAGGTGCTTTGGTCAACTATTCGTGTTGAGAATGACACATTGGTAACAGGTTATCGAATTACTCGAGGTTGGGCACGTACCAACTATCAGTATTTTGCCATGAGTTTTTCTAAGCCCATCAAAAACTACGGTTGTAGTAATGATGAAGAAGTGAAATACAATGGTTTTTGGCGCAAGTTCGACCAAGGGGATAATTTCCCGGAGATGGCAGGGAAAGCCTTAACGGCCAACTTTGACTTTTCAACAGAAGAAGGCGAGGAGATTAAGGTTAAATTTGCTTTGTCGGCGGTTAGTACAGAAGGCGCTCTTAAGAATCTGGAGGCAGAAGTGCCACATTTTGATTTTGAACGTACACGAAAAGAAGTTAAGGCTGAATGGCAAAAAGAACTAAGTCGAATTCGGATTGATGCACCTGAAGAAAAAAAGGTGACTTTCTATACTTCTATGTACCATTCGTTTATTCATCCGAGCGAATACATGGATGTGGATGGAAAGTATCGCGGCATAGATCACAATATTCATCAGGCCGATGGCTTTACCAATTATACGGTGTTTTCCTTATGGGATACTTATCGTGCGCAACATCCTTTTTTGACATTGGTTCAGCCCACGCGTTCGTCTGATATGATTAATTCAATGTTGGCACATTACGAGCAGAGTGTTCACAATATCTTGCCAATTTGGAGTCATTTTGGAAATGAAAATTGGTGTATGATTGGCTATCATGCGGTACCAGTTATTGCAGATGCCTACGTAAATGGAGTCAGAGGTTTTGATGCGGATAAAGCTTTGGAAGCTTGTGTAGCAAGTGCTAATTATGACCGTTACGAAGGTATTGGTGAGTACAAAAAGTACGGTTACGTTCCCCATGAAACGAGTCATTATGGTGCATCCATCACATTGGAATATGCCTATGATGATTATACCATTGCTCAGCTAGCAAGGGCTATGGGTAAGGAGTCCTTAGTTAATCTATATTTATCACGTTCTGAAAACTGGCGAAATTTGTTTGATGCCAACACAGCTTATGTTCGAGCGAAGACAAAGGATGGCAAGATGCTTGCAAATTTTGATCCTTTAGATACGCATGGAGCTGGTTTTATTGAAGGGAACTCATGGAATTACTCCTTGTATGTACCTCAAAATGTTGGCGGATTAATTTCTGAGATGGGAGGAAAAGAACGTTTTTCCATGCATTTAGATTCACTATTTACGATGCACATACCGGATGAATATTTTGCACATACCGAGGATATTACCCGTGAAGGTATTATGGGTGGATATGTTCATGGAAATGAGCCAAGTCATCATGTAGCGTACATGTATAATTGGGCTGGTAAACCATGGAAAACGGCTGAACGAATCCATGAGATTATGGAAACTAAATATTTGAATAAACCTGATGGACTTTGTGGAAATGACGATTGTGGGCAAATGTCGGCATGGTATATTTTCTCATCGATGGGATTTTATCCTGTTTGTCCTGGGTCGGGCCAATATGTAATAGGGTCACCATCAGTAAATCAAGCTGTAATCAATCTTGAAAATGGCAAGAAATTTTCTATCCTAGCTAAAAATGCTTCTAAGAAAAATATCTACATCAAGTCTGTAACCTTAAACGGGCAGCCTTGGGATAAGAACTTTATCAATCACAAGGATATTGCTGAAGGAGGCGAATTAGTATTTATAATGAGTAGTCGTCCGAATAAAAAATGGGCTATTGATGTTAAGTCAATGCCATACTCAAAGGATTACTAATATTGAAATTTATAAAGCAAAAAAGGCAAACTCAAGTGAGTTTGCCTTTTGTATATTATGTAATCACCAACTTATAGCTGAACCTTAATCTTATCCGCAATTGCAATAAATTCCTCTTGCGAAAACTTCAACTTCGGTTTTGAAAAGTTGATGTCGGTTTCGTTTTGAAGCGGGATTAAATGAATGTGTGCATGAGGTACTTCAAGTCCTAATACTGCTATGCCTACTCTTTTGCAATCAATTACCTTTTTTTGAGCTACCGCAATTTTCTTAGAAAAAACCATCATATCAGCCAATAATGTATCTTCTAAATCAAAAAGATAATCTTCTTCTAATTTAGGAATAACCAATGTATGGCCTTCTGACAATGGATTGATATCCAAAAAAGCGAAAAAACGATCGTCTTCGGCTATTTTGTAACAAGGGATTTCACCATTGATGATACGTGTAAAAATGCTAGGCATAATTGAATGTATTAAATTGAAATATCGATTATTTCAAATGTCATTACACCATTTGGTACATTAATCTCAACCTTTTCACCAACTTTCTTGCCAAGTAAACCTTTGGCAATAGGCGTTGATACCGAAAGCTTCATTTCTTTTAAGTTAGCTTCGCTTTCAGGTACAATGGTGTAAGTCATTGAAGCTCCATTGTTGAGGTTTTTGATTTGCACCTTGTTTAATAACTGTACCTTAGATGTGTCAATTTTTGACTCGTCAAGGATTCGACTATTGGCAAGGGTGTTTTTAAGTTTAGAAATACGCATCTCTAACAATCCCTGTGCTTCTTTTGCAGCATCATATTCTGCATTTTCCGATAAATCACCTTTGTCTCTTGCCTCCGCAATTTGTTTTGAAATTGATGGACGTTCGAAAGTTTCCAACTGGTGAATTTCTTCTTTTAATTTCTTTAAACCTGATTCGGTTATATATTGAATGTCTGACATTTTATTTTTCCTCCTAATTTTATATTTCTAGTATCACCTAAAAAAATAAAAGAATCCCGATTAACTCAGAACTCTTTCGTGCAAATATACGAAAGATTACATCAACTGCAAACTACGTTAATCGTGAAATGATTTTAAGTGTTTGTTATTAAGTCTATTACTTATTGGTACGGTCGATTTAGAATTTCTGAATAAATAACCGCTTGTCGTAAGTCTATTTGATCTTGATCGAATTCCTGTTCTTCTTCTTCCTTTGTTTCTATGTCAACCACTTTAATTGGTTGACGAACCACTTTTTCTCGTTGAGCCTGTTGAAATAGAGGCTGAGTCTTGGGTTTTTCTTTAACTGGCTCTGGTACAGGTTTTGGAGCCTGTGGTTTAAAAAGTTCCCTCAAGTCATCAATAAAGGGCTCTTCTTCATCCATTGGATCATCCAAAGGGTGCATATTTTCGTTTGGCAATGGTGATGTACGCTTGTTCTTTTGCGCTTTTCGAAAAGCACTATATGCAACTGCGATTATCATTGCCACAACGTATATAATATCTCCTATGTCTTCCATGGTGTTTTTATTTCAGTTTCTAAATTTAGTGGAGGAGAAATGAAACTCAAAATTAATTGCGGTTTTTTTGAGGATTAACAGTAATTATTTCTTCATTATGCGCATAAAAAATATCTTTGGCCGTTATATATCCATTAGGTAAAGATAAATAGGAGTAGGTATGAGAAGAATAATAGGGTTTGCTTTCCTTGTGTTTATTAGCTTTGCGTGCAATAAGGATAATGATGAGATTATTCCTGAGGTTCGTTTTAGTGCGGAAGTTGATTTGGATAATCCGCAATACAATGGCAAAAATCCCTTTATTGTTCGACCGGGTGGTTTGAACAGAATTGTTGGAATCAATGGCGTTGTTGTTTTTGGTGTAACAAACTCTGAATTTTATGCTTTTGACCTTCTATGTACTCATGAACATGAAAAAGCTGGATTTTTTTATGTTGAGATGACTGAACCTGGTAGTATCGTTATGAAATGTCCTGAGTGCGAATCGGAATTTAGTGTTGCAGCTGAATATGGAAGTGTGATACAAGGGCCAGCTAAATGGGCTTTGAAACGTTATCAGACGGATGTGCGAGGATCTACTTTGCGAATCTGGAATTAGAACGGTTACAGTTTAAGCTTAGAGTGCTAGTAAGGAGCGTATCTTTGTTAGAAAGACTATAGGTGGAAAAACTAAAATTCTTTTCATAAGATTATTTGATTCATTGAAAAAACATTACACTTGTAAGTGTTAATATATATTTAATTGTCTTAGTGTTGTAGATTAACCAACACAAACCTAACTTATGAAATATTTTAATTTTTGTCTATTCACCGTTATAGCATTATCATTCTTTACTTCTATTGTCTCAGCACAAGACAAATTAATAAAAAGTAATAATGACACTATTCAGTGTTTAATTAAAGAGATTGGCGATTTAGAGATTAAGTACAGTGACCCAAAGATTAGTGATACCATTATTTTCGGCATTGATAAGGCTGATGTTTCTGAGGTAATACTTGCCAATGGAAATATATTGACATTTTCAAAGGCCATACTTAATCCGGAGAATTATGTGGATAATCACAAAAACATTATTAAAACCAATTTCTTATCGCCGTTATTTAATAGCGTGAAGTTTACCTATGAACGGAGTATTAAACCTGGGGGAAGTATAGAAGCAACTGTAGGAATAATAGGTGTAGGTAATGACGCTTATGATGCGGACGAACAAGGAGCTTTTATTAAGCTTGGCTACAAGTTCATCAAGAGTCCTGATTATTATTTGCGTGGTCAACGTTACGCACACATTCTTAAAGGTGCTTATATTAGGCCAGAGCTTGCATTTTCGTATTATTCATATGATTACGAATCTTATTATTACTATAGCTACTCCTATTCAAAGGAACGAAAGACCAATGCAATGTTTGGTATCCTGTTAAACTTTGGTAAGCAATGGGTGATTGATAATGGATTTGTTGTTGATACTTTCGTTGGTGTGGGTTATGGTTTTGGAAATAGTAATGATGACTTTACTTCCCATAAAGCCTTTCTGGGTGGAGTAGATGATTTTCCTCTGGCCATTTCAGGGGGGGTAAGAGTTGGTTGGTGTTTTTAAAAGAATCAATTTGATACAAAAAATAAGAGCCGTTCATTTTTTTTGAACGGCTCTTTCTTATTTATTTTTACTGTTAGTACCTATAATGTTCTGGCTTATATGGACCATCGGCATTAATGCCAATGTATTCAGCTTGTTCGTCAGTTAAGCGTGTCAATTTCACACCTAGCTTACCCAAATGCAAGCGAGCTACTTCTTCATCTAAATGCTTAGGAAGTGTATATACCCCAACTTTGTAATCGTTGTTCCATAACTCAAGTTGAGCCAAAGTTTGGTTAGTAAATGAGTTACTCATTACAAAACTTGGGTGACCAGTTGCATTTCCAAGGTTAACTAAACGACCTCTTGATAATAAAATAATGCTGTTGCCATTAGGAAAACGGAATTGATCAACTTGTGGTTTAATGTTGATTTCCTGTATGCCAGGGAATGTTTCTAGTTTCTCAACTTGAATTTCATTGTCGAAATGACCAATGTTACAAACAATGGTTTGATCTTTCATGGCTTCCATGTGTTCAATAGTGATCACATCTTTATTACCTGTAGTGGTAACCACAATATCAGCTTCACACAAAGCATCTTCCACGGTGCTAACTTCATAACCTTCCATAGCCGCTTGAAGTGCACAGATAGGATCAATTTCGGTAACGATAACACGAGCACCAAAACCACGCATACTTTGCGCACATCCTTTACCCACATCACCATAACCACAGATAAGCGCTGTTTTACCAGCAACCATTACGTCAGTGCCACGCTTGATACCATCGGCCAAACTTTCGCGGCATCCGTATAAGTTATCAAATTTCGATTTTGTTACGGAGTCGTTAACATTGATAGCAGGGAATAATAATTCACCCTTTTCCATCATTTGGTATAAACGGTGAACACCGGTTGTCGTCTCTTCACTAACCCCTTTAATTCCTTTGGCAACATTTGCCCAGCGGTTTGGGTCTGCTTCGAAAGTACGCTTAACCAAAGCAATTAATTCGCGGAAATCTTCGCCCTCAGCACTGTAATCATCATCCAGAAAAGATGCATCTTTTAGAGCCTCTGCTCCTTTATGTATCATTAAGGTAGCGTCGCCACCATCATCTACAATCAAATCAGGTCCTAAACCATTACCAAAGTCAAGTGCGCGTTCGGTACACCACCAGTATTCAGCCAGTGTTTCACCTTTCCATGCAAATACAGGAACTCCGGCTTTTGCAATGGCAGCAGCAGCATGATCTTGCGTACTGTAAATATTACAACTACACCAACGCACATCAGCGCCCAGGTCAACTAATGTCTCGATCAAAACAGCGGTTTGAATAGTCATGTGAAGCGATCCCATAACGCGAGCACCTTTCAATGGCTTATTCTGTCCATGCTTTTCACGAAGCGCCATTAAACCTGGCATCTCTTTTTCCGCAATATCAATCTCTTTTCTACCGTAATCGGCCTGACTAAGGTCTGCAACCTTGTAGTCTGCTGTATTATTCAATAAATCTGCCATTGTTATTTTTTATTTTGGACTGCAAAAATAGTTAATTATTATGAAGGATGAAACTATTCACCCTTAGGCAAATAATTACAAACAACCGACCGTATCATACGCTCATCTTTTTGCAATTGTTGCATTAAAGCGTCTACGTTTTCAAATTTCATTTCTTCTCTCACTCTCTCAATGAATTCCACTTGTACTTCTTCGGAGTATATATCGCGGTTGAAGTCAAAAATATGCACTTCGAGTGAGCGGTGATCTACATTGTGATTAACAGTGGGGCGATAACCAATGTTTAACATGCCTCCAAAAAGTTTGCCTTCAACCCGAACTAAACAGGCATATACACCATCAGGAGGGATTAATTTATGCGATTCATTTACTTCGATATTAGCTGTTGGGTAACCTATTCGCCTCCCCAATTGCTGCCCGCCTACAACTCTTCCGCTTACCAAAAAATGATAACCAAGAATGGTGTTTGCGTTTGTAATATCTCCATTACTTAAATAATTACGGATGTCGGAAGAACTAGTTTTAAGCCCATTGGTTAGAACTGCTTCAACTTGTGAAATGGAAAAGTTGTATGTTTTTGCGAAATCTTCATATTCGCTGAAACTGTGTTGACGACCTTTCCCAAAGCGATGATTAAATCCGACTAGTAGGTGTTTGATATTTATTTGTTTGACCAAGAAGTCAGTGATAAACTCTTCGGATGTAAGGTTGGCTAATTCTTTAGTGAAAGGAATGAGTAGTAAATGGTCGATGCCCAATTGGCTGAACAAAATGGTGCGTTCTTCGGGTGACGTCAGAAAACGTAGTGCTTCCTTATCTTGATTCAGCACCATGCGAGGATGTGGCCAAAAGGTGATGACAACAGATTCGCCATTGAGTTGCTGAGCTTTACCAATAAGTTGTTTTAACAATTCGCGATGACCTGAATGCACACCATCAAACATGCCTATTGTTACAGCAGGGTTATGAGCTTTGAATGTTGATAAATCTGAATGAACCTTCACCTTTTAATTTTCAACAAAAATAGGAAAAAGGAGTAAGTAATACCAATTAGATAGTGAATGGCCGGGGAAATTGGTTTTTAATAAAAAGTTGAATCCCTTTAGGATTCATTATCCACATCATTAATGAACCCCGAATTTCATTCGAGGCTATTCAAATTAAACCACATTCGTGGTTTTTTATGAAGGAATCCTGAAAGGATTTAGATGTCTGTTTTTTTGTGCTTGACTTTTATTTTGGCATCACTTTTGCTTTATACCAACTACCTAAAACTAAATTGTAATGAGAAAGTATTTAATGGAAAGTAAGCGAATGACTTTTATCTGGAACCGGATAAGACGAGTTGAATTTCCATTGATTATACTTACCTATCAGTTGATCGTCTTGTTAATTTCAGTTGTTTGGTTAGTTAGTAGGTATTAAAAAGTTAGTAATTCTTATATTTGAATGAAGAAATCCCGATTGGATCGAGGGCAAGTATCCAATCGGGATTTTTGTGTTTATACCATTTGTATTCCAAAATGATTGATAAAGTATTTTGCTAATTACATACAACGGCAACCATCTTACAAACGCGTCTGTCAGACTTACATATAATGCTGCCTGACTTACATAGCCTGCTGGTATTAATACATACAATGCTGGCACTTTTGCATACTCCTCTGTTACGATTACATACCATGCTGACTGCCTTACTTAGTCGGCTGACATTGAAACATACACCGCACACACCTTTACATACCCTTCTATCCGCCTTACATACTTAGCTTCCTACCTTACATTGCGAACCGACATTGAAACATACAGCTCTGTCAACACTGCATACTACTTCACCATTAATACCATATAATACCAATTGTATTCCCAAATGATTGTTAAATCATTTTATTAATTACAATGGTTGTGTATCGATATCATACTATTATTTCTTTATCTCAAGTAAAAGGAATGAACGTGCATCAATGCTAAGTTCATCTTGTTTAAGATTAATAGTTTTGTCGGTCATTACATTTATGGCTTCTGTAGCATCACCAAGTACTTCATTTTTAAAATTGCTTAATGACAGATTTTTTGCCTCAGAATTCTTATTCATTACCAACATTACAATGCTGTCGTCGTTATATCTAAACAAAGTGTAGATGCCTGATTGTTTTGCTGGTGCAAAATGTTTTAGTTCACCATTGTGAATGGCTGTATTGCTTTTGCGCCAGTTGAATAACTTCTTAAGCAAAGCTTGTGCTTCTTTTTGATCAGCACTTAAGCCCTCACCAGTAAAGGCATTTATTTCATCACCTTCCCAGCCTCCAGGAAAATCACCACGTATTTCACCATGAGAATCACTATTAGGGTTAGTCATTAGAATCTCGGTACCATAGTATATTTGAGGTATTCCACGGGTAACTGTTAGGTAGGCCATTCCCATTTTAAATAAGTCAAAATCCTCATTTATTTGAGTATAGAAGCGACTCATGTCGTGATTGTCGGGAAAGGTAACCAGTTGCATCGGGTCAGCATACAAATGATCGTTGGCCAGAGTTCCGTATAGTTTTATAAGACCTTGTCCCCAATGACTATCATCTTCATTAAGCCCTTTAATCAATGCTTCCTGAAGTGGGAAATCAAAAATGCCTGGCATGTACGAGATGTATCCATCATGGTTAATTTTCCCTTTTTGCCAATATGATACGATGGATGGATTTGTTGACCACTCTTCTCCAACAATATTGAAATTAGGATACTCCTTCATTACACGACGCGTCCATTCCGACATAAATTCTTTATCAGGATAAGGATAGGTATCCATTCTTATTCCGCCCAGATTGGCGTATTCAACCCACCAAATAGTATTGTAAATTAAATAGTCGGCTAATAATGGATTGCGTTGATTTAAGTCAGGCATGGTTTCGACGAACCAACCATCGCTGTGCATTTTTTTATCGTAGTCAGATGCGTAAGGATCCATATTTGTTTCACGAACATGTGTTGTGGGCTGCCATCCATCCTGAAAATTCAACCAGTCGTTGCAAGGCAAATCTTCCATCCACCAATGTTCTGAACCACAATGATTCAAAATCATGTCGATGATTAATTTGATGCCTCGTTCCTCTGCTTTTTCTGATAATCTCAGATAATCTTCGTTGCTCCCGTAGCGAGCATCAGTTTCGTAAAAGTCAGTAATGGCATATCCGTGATACGATGTGCTTGTCATGTTATTTTCCATAACAGGATTGAGCCAAAGTGCTGTGTAGCCCATGTCATCCAAATAATCCAGATTGTTGATAATTCCATCTAAATCGCCACCGTGTCGCCCATTAAGATCAGCTCTATTAGACTGCTCGGTCATGCCAGCTACGTTGTCGTTATCAGGGTTGCCATTGGCAAAACGATCAGGTGTAATAAGGCACATCACATCCGAAGCATCATAACCTTGACGGGCCGCCGATCCTTCTTTACGTGCTTTTAGTTCATAGGTGTATGAAAGTACCTTTTTTCCTTTTCTGTTAAAAGTAATGTCGAAAGTGCCAGGTTTTACAGATTTATCAATGTTTAAATAAAGGAAAAGGTAGTTTGGCGATTCAACCAGAGTGCTTCTTTCGATACTAACACCTGGGTAATCTATGCTCGGGCGAAGGTCAGAGATATTTGGGCCATAAGCCATGATTTGAAGTTCTGAATTCTCCATTCCTGCCCACCAAAAAGCGGGTTCCAATCGATCAATTTTGTATTTGGCATCAATCGTTGCATTTAATGCCAGTGTCATAATGAGAATACTTATTATCTTCTTCATATTGAATGTGTTTGTATGTTTATTTTTTTAGTAGAAATTCTATAGGGATGTGGAGTCTTTTATTCCACGCAATCTCAGTGTGTGCTTCTCCTTCAAACTTGTGAGTTTCGAAATGTTTACCTTTTATAAATTCGTTACGAATCATCATGGCATCTACTTTTAATTGATATGGTTCGTACAAGGAATCGAGTGTTGCTGTTCCGTAGTCAAAGTAAATTTTGTGTGTTTCAGGATTCGGATAGTTCTTATCCACATAGCTAAGCGTAATACCCGATGCAGCTGGCCAATGGGTTGAAAGGCAAGCCGCCCCTCCGAAAACTCCAGGATATTCCGATATGGCATAATAACTGATCAGTCCGCCCATGCTTGAACCCATAATGAATGTATTTGCCTTACACGGTAGGGTACTGTATGTTTTATCAATAAAAGGCTTGAGTTCTTGAACAATAAAACGTAGATAATTATCGGCAAGCAGTTCTTTAGATGAGAACGATTGCTTGGTATAAGCATCACCATTAATAATTTCTTTCTGTTTTTGAGGACTGATATTATCCCATGCTCGTTGAGGGAAATATTCCGCAAATCGATATTGATCGTTATTCCAGATGCCTATAACGATGCAATCTTTGATTCTATTTTCACTAATTAATTTACCAAATACTTCGTCAACACCCCATTCTTGTTTATTCCAGGTGGTATTGGCGTCAAAAAGCATTTGTCCATCGTGCATGTAGACGACTGCGTATTGCTTCTCGTCAGAGTAATTGTTTGGAAGCCAGACATCAATGTTTCGGTTATCAACAAATGTTGATTCAAAATTAGCATGACGTATAAGTTCCCCGCTTGCTACTTGTGGAAGTTGTGCATTTATTGAGTTGAATGCGATGAGGCTGAAAATTAATAGGCTTAGGTTTTTCATAGCACTAATATTTGATTTGCTAAGTTTAATTTCTGACTGATATTTGATAAAGTCAAATAAAATGAAGTATTTACTTGATTGCAAGTTAGTAGGACAAATGACCAATATTGATGCATCAACAGCAAAATGTTGGCTAAAGACCGATACCTTATGGCTTTATGCTTTTTGTCCTGATGAATTAAACTTTCGTCCCCTATTAAATGGGGGATTACTTTTATCTTTGTAATTTGCCTTCTTACTATTGATAATGCCATGCAGATTTTTAAAACGGATAAGACATTTCTCAACAGGATTCTTAATAACCGCTTATTCCAGCATCTGACTTACTGGGTGGTTTTTGTGTTTTTCTTTGCATTTGCGTGGGGCACGCACGATGATAATTATAAAAAAACCATTTGGATAGAGTTAATTAACTTACCTGCCAAAATCATTTTGGTTTACACGGTTATCTATTTATTATTTCCGAGGTTTTTGTATAAGGGAAACGTATGGTTGTTTATTTTTTTACTCCTTCATAGTTTGCTCTTTGCTTCTATCCTTCAACGACTGACGGATAACTATTTAATAATTGATAATTTCTTTCCTGAGTGGAATAAGGAATCCAGTTTAAGCATTGTTCAATTGGTTCGAGCCAGTGTTAATTTTGGCGCTGTCTTGGCCGTTCCTATGACCGTTAAAATAATGGAGCATCTGAATGATGTGAAACAGCGCCAGCAAAATTTGGCTAAAGATAAGTTGGAAGCTGAGTTGATGTTTTTAAAGAATCAGGTGCAGCCTCATTTTTTATTTAATACCTTAAATAGCTTGTATTCGCTCATATTAACTAAATCAGAAAGATCTCTAGAAGTAATTCTGAAATTATCGGACTTGTTACGCTACATGCTCTATGAAACCAATGCGCCACAAGTGGATTTAAGCAAGGAGCTTGGAAGTATTCGGAGTTATCTGGATTTAGAGAAGATACGTTATGGTAGCCGGGTAGAGCTTAGTTTTAATGCATGGGGCGATTTTGAGGGCAAACGAATTGCTCCAATGTTAATACTTCCCTTTATCGAAAATAGTTTTAAGCACAGTACCAAGGGCTTAAATGAAACTGCTATGATTTCGATTGAAATGGGAGCTAAGGAAGATAAGCTAATTTTGAAAGTGGAGAATAGTATTCCATTATCCTTGCCTAATGATGTGGATATTGTTGGTGGTTTAGGCCTTCAGAATGTGAAACGACGCTTGGATCTTTTGTATGCGAATGAGCATCAGTTGAAAATTGAATCAAATGATGATTCGTTTTTAGTTATATTAAAGATCAATTTAAAGGACGGAAACGATCAATAGAATTTTATGATGAAGATAAAATGTTTGATAGTAGATGATGAGGAGTTGGCCATTGATGTGATAGCCGAATATGTGAAACGAATAGATTATCTTGAATTGGTAGGTTCAAGTAATAATGCTGTAGATGCGATGGCATTGTTGAATCAGCATAAGGTTGATCTTCTTTTTTTAGATATACAAATGCCCGGATTAACCGGTTTACAAATGTTGCGAAACCTAAGCGATCGCCCTGAAGTGATCTTAACAACGGCCTATTCAGAGTATGCACTGGAAGGATACGAACTGCAGGCTCTGGATTATTTAATTAAACCAATTTCTTTTGAACGTTTCATTAAAGCTATTAATCGTTTTTTTAAGATACGACAATCGCAAATTCAATTACCCGAAGCGGAAACCAATAAATCGACAAGCGATGCCTTCATTTTTGTGAAATCAGAAAAGATGATGGTGAAAGTTGTCTTGAGTGAAATATGCTACATCGAGAGCCTTCGAAATTATGTATCCATATTCTTGAAAGATGGTAAGGTTATCAAGACCATGAATACCATTACTAATATTGAAGAAAAGTTACCTGAAACCCAGTTTTTGAGGGTGCACCGATCGTTTGTTATTGCTATTGATAAAATCGATAGTTACACTTCAGGAAGTTTTAAAATTAACAAGCAAATTATTCCCCTTGGTCGTTTATATAAAGATAATGTTAGGGCTAAGTTGGAGCATTTGAGTATTGAATAGAATATTACTATATATGAGTATTTATTCAAGTTAGTTAGGAAGTATCTGGTGTTTTGTTGCAGTAAGCGAGCTGTTTAAGGTTGGCGTTTCTAGGTTTCATAGAAATTATTATAAATAGTTAGGATGAAGTGTTATAGTTGTAAACTTTAGGTTTATATTTGCATTACTAAACCTAACTGTATGAAAATTATTGGAACCTTTCTAATGCTACTTTGTGTGGTAGCTTGCTCTGAAGATGAAATTCTTCCAACTGATATCACCTTGTCAACCCAGGAGCAAGTTGATCAATTTACTGCATCAACTGTTGATGGCGATTTAACCATTACCGGACCTGAAATTACCAACCTTGATGCGCTAAAAAGCTTAAAACACATTAAAGGACATTTTTATATTCGAAATACCTACCAATTAACTAAGCTTGAGGGGTTAAAAAACCTGGGAAAAATTGATAGTAGTTTGCTAATATATGAAAACTATGCTTTGCAAAGTGTTGATGATCTTGACGCTCTATGTTTTATCGATAAGTCAATTCATATAAGTCATAATGATAACCTTGTTGAGATTAATTTTAGCAGTACTAATTTTACATATGAAGGGGATATTATAATTTTCTTAAATCCTGAACTTGAATCTATATCTTTCAATGGAATATTGGATCGAAGCAGTATTAGCCTATCTCATAATGATAAACAGACCGACCTACCTGATCTTGGTAAAACATCACATTTGAATTATTTAAGTTTAACCTCTCTTAAATCTTTTAAAACATTGAGTGTTCCGTCGTCTATTAATCGAATACAACACTTAGCGATTGCTGATTTGAATCATTTGGAAGAAATAATCATCAATGCTGCATTGAAGAATATGGAAGGTCTTAGTATAAACAATAATCCTCTTCTCACTTCTCTTGACGGTCTTGCTAGTATAATTGAAATCAAGAATCGATTAATGGTGGTAAATAATGTTACTTTAAGTGATTTATGTGGCCTATATCAAGCTATCAGCACTATTGACTATGATAAGGTTATCATTTACAACAACCAACATAATCCCACAAAAAAAGATTTTGAGCTTAACAACTGTAAGCTGATTGTGGAAAGTGCAAACCGCTAGTTTAGCGATAATGCCAATTTAACCTTATCCGTTACCATGTTCCTAACAATTATAAAATCATGGCGCCTTATATTTTACATAGGCCTATTTCAGTTTTTGTTCATATTTATTTCACAGAAGCTGACTGCCCAAAAGCATGAATATATACCATACATTGGAACTGGTGTTCTCCAATTGAAAAATGACATGATCATCCCCATGGGGATGAAGGGTAAAACTATTTTGTTTGGCTTTCAATATCAAAGAGGCAAAAACGATAAGATCAGAACACATTATCGCATAGAAGCCAGACAGTCCAATCTCTATTCTTCTTGGTTTAACAATCAAACGCTATATCGATTTTGGCAAGCTGAACTGGGTGGGGGTTATAGGTGGTATGTGCTGGATAAAGCTAAAACCGATTTGTCCATTGGTTTTGAAGGGCTGTTAACAGGTGAATACATTGACCCAAGTACTTATAATATATCAGTTGCTATCAATCCGTCTATGTATGGGAGGTACGATATTGGTATTCGTAATTTTATTTCTTTTAATTCTCAAATAGGCAAAATCAAGTTAGCCAATGTGTTTAGTTACCACCTCATTGGTTTTGGCTATTACCCTAAACCACCATACTATTCACTTGATTTATCTGATACGTCCAATAGTTATTACACTAAACCCAATACTGTTTCACATCTTTTTAATATTGTTCATCTTAATAACAGGTTTAGTGTTTTTTTAAAAATAAAGAAAGTGCCATTTTTACTATCCTATGGTATACAATATCAGAAACAGAATGTGATCCATTATAAACAGCAGTATATTCAAAATACCTTTCATCTAGGCCTTATATTATGACAAAAAGACACTTTCTTGGCAACTTAATTTTTCTGATTTTTAGTTTGGCTGTACTAATTAGTAGTTGCACTAAGTTGGTAAATGAAGATGATTCAAACCTTGGTGTATTTGAAGCTTTCTGGGATATAATGGACAAGAATTATGTGTACTTTGAATTGAAAGAGCTTGATTGGAGTCAAATTCGAAAAGAGTACAGTCCTAAATTTGCATCTGCTCAGAGTCACAATGAAGTTGCTACTTTATTTCAAGAATTGATTTATAAGATCAATGATGGACATGTATGGTTAAGTTATAAAGGTAAAGAAGTAATTTCTAACTTTTCTGATACAAGCATTATTACACTGCATTATAATTTAATGCAATTTCATTATCAATTTGCGGATATACGATTTGAACCCAACATTACTTTTGCTCAGGCAACAGATGAGATTACTTATCTTAGAATTTCAACTGACTTTGTTAATGCTGATTATTTTAAGTCAGTAATGAGCGAATACAATATGAGCAAAGGGCTTATAGTTGATATGCGCGATTGTATGGGTGGAAGTTTTGATGGATTAGAGTTTTGCAAGTATTTTCATAAGGGTAAAAAAGTATTGTGTTATAGACAATTTAAAAATGGTACTGGTCATTGTGACTTTACAGACTTCTATCCCGTATATTCAATAGGAGATCAAATAGTGAATGAAGATATTAAGATGGTCGTTATTATAAATCGTAATGCCTATAGCATGGGTAATCATATAGTCTCAGCTTTAAATGATTTAAGAGACTGTCAGCTATTAGGTGAAAATACAGGCGGTGGGGGTGGTTCTGTTTTGGCTGTGCATTTAACAGGAGGTTGGGTATTAAATTATACCTTTTCAAGAAGTTTAGATGTTAATAAGAAATGGATTGAAGATGGCATAGAGCCTGATATAGAAGTAACGCGTCCGTATGAGTTTTGGAAAAATGAACATTGGCAGACGGGAGAAGATCCGCAATTGGAGAAAGCACTTGAAATACTTAATAGATAAGGGAAAGACTCTATCGCAATAAGTCTATGTAATAGAGCTATCTAGTTTGTTCTTTTTTTTAATGCTTAAAAGTTGTTCATGATTTTTAAATTTCCTTAAGTAATAGATCCAAAGGAGCATGTGGCATGCGTATTGCTTTTATTCAGTGAAATCTTTTTTAGATAAAGTATGCAAAGCAATCTAATTACTTTGCTTATTATCCCCCCCCCCAAGAAATGGTTTGTCGCTAGGCAAACCATTTTATTTATTAAAACGGTAATTTCCCTAAATCTACATTTCCACCGGACAGAATAATGCCAATATTTTGATCTTTAAATAAAGTTGGATTTTCTAATATGGCAGCCAATGGAACGGCTGACGATGGTTCAATTATAATTTTCATGCGTTCCCAAATCAGGCGCATTGCATCTATTATTGATTTTTCCGATACACAAATAATGTCGTCAACTTTATCTCTGATGATACTATAGGTTAATTCACCAAGTGAGGTTCGTAGTCCATCGGCAATGGTTTGTGGATTCGAAACCGGAATAAGATGACCACTCTTGAATGAGCGATAGGCATCATCGGCCATGGCTGGTTCGCCTGCAATTACTTTGATATGAGGGTGTATTTCCTTAGTGTAGCTTGCTGTACCACTCAATAAACCACCACCGCCAACAGGAGTCATTATGGTGGATAACTGTGGCACTTGTTTTACCAATTCGAGGCTTGCTGTACCTTGTCCGCAGATGACTTCAAATTGATTGTAGGGATGTATGAGTTTAGCACCGGTTTTTGAAATGACTTGTTCCAATGTGCTTTCTCTGGCTGATAACGTTCCCTCGCAAAACGTAATTTCGGCGCCGTAACCAGCTACTGCTTTCTTTTTAATTTCTGGTGCATTCTCAGGCATTACAATGTGCGCCTTAACACCGTTTTTAGCAGCGGCCAAAGCCAATGCCGCTGCATGATTTCCGGATGAGTGTGTGGCAACGCCAATTTGCTTTTCTGCATCAGAAAGAGATAGGATAGCATTGCAAGCACCTCTGTATTTAAAGGCGCCCACTTTCTGAAAATTTTCACACTTGAAGAAGATATTAGTCCCACAAATTGAATTGATTGACTCAGATGTTAAAACAGGTGTTTTATGAATCTGCGTATTAATTCGATTGTGTGCTTCGATAATATCTTGTGCACATGGTAATTTCAGCATGTGTTAATCTTGAATGGTTGCTTTAAATTTTTCGATGATAGGTTCAGCCTTATCCTTATCAACTTCCTGAATATATAAATCAATTGCAAAAGGTGTTCCGCCCATAAAACCTGCTGATTGTCCGGCTGCATAATCGTTTTTGATCAAGGAAGGAACATTGTTTTCTTCAAGAATGTTTTTGAGGTGATTAACCGTTATTTCTGTCCCTGAGAATACATGTAATATGCTGCTATTGTCGTTCATAACTATATAGATTAAAAGGTTTGTGTTCTTACAATATAGTCAAATTAACCGAGAAAGAAATAATTCGGGATGCGACAATTGACATCAGGTTATACCAATTGTATTCCAAAATGATTGATAAATCATTTTGCTAATTATCCCGATAATTATCGGGAGTTAATGCCGATACAAAAGCACAGGTTGATTTTTTTATCAATCGTTTTGGTTTGTAAGCGGTATTACAAGTCGCGCCCCCGTATTGTTTGTAATTAAAAAGGAGCAACCAGTTATGATTGCTCCTTGAAAAAAAAATATGTTGAGTTAATTACTTACTTTTTTCGATCAAGCCAATAAATTCATCGAACAAGAATTCAGTGTCCGTTGGTCCACTAGAGGCTTCGGGGTGAAATTGTGTTGAGAAAAATGGTTTGCTCTTGTGTTTTATACCTTCGTTGGTTTTGTCATTCACATTGAGGTACAATGGTTCCCAATCATCACTTAGGCTATCATTATCAATGGCAAAACCATGATTCTGGCTCGTAATATAGCAAGTGTCAGTACCAACTTTTATTACAGGGTGATTGTGAGCTCTGTGACCATACTTTAGTTTGTACGTGCTCGCACCTGATGCAATACCTAAAAGTTGATTACCCAGGCAAATACCAAATATTGGTTTGCCAATCTCCATTGCTTTCTGAATGTGTTTAACTGTAGCAGCACACATTTGCGGATCGCCAGGGCCATTCGAAAGCATGATGCCATCGTAATCTTCCTGAGTGAAGTCGTAATCCCAAGGTACACGAATAACGGTTGTATCGCGCTTAAGTAAGCAGCGTAGGATGTTGTTCTTGGCACCTGTATCCACTAAAACGACTTTGTGTTTCCCATTGCCATAAACTTGCTTTTCTTTCACACTTACCTTAGCAACAAGGTTTTCCTTATTAGGATCATCAAAGTCAATACTTTCTCCTTCAATCTCGATCTTGCCTAACATCGAACCTTTCTCACGAAGTACTTTGGTTAGGGCGCGTGTGTCGATGTCAAAAATACCTGGAACTTTATTTTGAATTAACCATTCGCGAAGGCTGTTTTCTGCATTCCAATGGCTGTATTCAAAAGAATAATCCGATATAATTAATCCTGAAATATGAATGCGATCTGATTCATAAAACTTAGGGATGCCATTCTCCTTTTCATCTTTTGGAACACCGTAGTTTCCAATCAAAGGATAGGTAGCTACCAATATTTGTCCTTCGTACGATGGATCTGTTAAACTCTCAGGATATCCCGTCATGGCTGTATTGAAAACAACTTCACCTGCAATGGATTTGTGATATCCGAATGATTTTCCCTCGAAGACCGTACCGTCTTCCAACACTAATTTAATCTTTTGTAAATCTGGCATACCTACTGATAATTAAGTCTTTCGTATTCAATTAAACAGAAAAAATGCATTTATCTAATTTGCGGATAAATGCATGCATATCGACTTTTATTATGCGCTTCAAAGGTAATAATTATTTGCTTAATTGGCTAATTTTTCATGAATAAGCGCATATTTATAATTTAAATGAAATATTTATGAATATATATGCAATAAAAAATGAGGGGCCGTTCAATCTCCCCCTTGAAACAGCCCCTCATACCCAATCAACAAAATTCTTATCTATTCTCCATTTCCATGTATGGAATATGGTCGTGTACGTTTTTATATGCTGGTCTGATAATTCGTTTGCTCGAACCACACACTTCTTCGATGCGGTGAGCACACCATCCCGCAATGCGTGAAACTGCAAAAATTGGTGTGTAAATCTCCTTAGGTATTTGTAAACAATCGTAAACAAAGCCGCTGTAGAAATCGACATTCGGACAAATTACCTTGGCATTTTCACCCTTAAATTGATAAAATACTTCTGGTGCCAACTTCTCAATGGAAGCATAAAGATTAAACTCATCCAATCGCCCCTTTTCGATGGCCAATGCCTTCGCTTTTTCCTTTAATAATACAGCGCGAGGATCGGAGTATGTGTAGATGGCATGGCCAATACCGTATATCTTACCGGTATTATCAAAAGCCTTTTTATTCAATATCTTCAATAAATAGTCACTTACTTCTTTCTCGTCAGACCAATCGGAAACATTTGTTTTAATGTTTTCAATCATGTCCATTACCTTTAGATTGGCGCCACCGTGTAGGCCACCTTTTAGTGAACCCAATGCAGCCGCAATAGCTGAATAAGTGTCGGTTTGTGCTGAGCTTACAACCCTTGTTGTAAAGGATGAGTTATTCCCACCACCATGTTCGGCATGTATTACCAATGATAAATCAAGTAAATCAGCTTCTAACTTGGTGTAGTTATCGCCCTTAAGCATGTAAAGAAAGTTCTCTGCTGCACTTAATCCCGGTTGTGGGTGGCGTATTACCAATGACTTACGTTGGTAGGAGTGACGCATTCCAAAATAGGAGTAGGCTACAATTACTGGGAATTTCGCAATTAAACTGATTGACTGCTTAATGAGGTTTTCAGGAGAAAGATCCTCCGCTTTATCGTCGGCTGTGTATAAACCAAGAACAGAACGAGCCAGCATATTCATGATATCGCGACCTCGTAAGGATAGAATCATGTTTTTGGAAAAGAATGGTGGTAGTTCGCGCTCTGCTGATAATATGTCATCAAATTCTTTTAGCTCTGTATCGTCAGGAAGTTGTCCCGATAGTAAGAGGTAAGCTGTTTCTTCGAAACCATGACGCTTATTGTCTTGAAAACCTTGTACTAAATCCTTTAGCTCAACTCCTCTGTAGAATAGTTTTCCTTCTTTTGGAGTTATCTTTCCATCTGCTTTATCGTAACCTTCAACGTCGCCAATGGTGGTTAAACCAACAAGCACTCCTGAAAAATCGGCATTACGCAAGCCTCGTTTTACACTATAGGTGTCAAATAAGGTTTTATCGATGTTGCTTGATGTTTCTGCGTTTTGTGCTAATTTTTCAAATAATGTCATTCAATTTAAGTTTTATGGTTATCGAATTAGTTTGTCAATGGCATCGGCCACTTGGTTAAAACTGAATTCGTTAATTACTTTGTCTTTCTTTTTACTAATCTCTTTGGTGCACAAATTACCTATCGATCCTTCGTGTGTATGCTTTACCTGGCAATCCGTCTTGAAGAGATCATTATTAATCTGTTCACCAATCTGTTTATAGGCATCTCTGAATGGTACACCTTGTAAAACTAATTTATTCACTTCCTCTACACTAAATGCCAGGCGATAGCGTTCATCGTTCATTATCTCATCCTTCACTTCGATGTTTTCGATGGCAAAGGTGGCAATCTCCAAACAACTAATGATTTCTTCAAAAGCTGGTATAAACTGCTCCTTTATCAATTGCAAATCACGAAAGTAGCCAGTTGGCAAGTTGGCAGTAATCATGCTAATGCTTTCGGGCAAAGCCTGAATTCGGTTGCATCGTGCGCGTAGCAATTCAAATACATCCGGATTCTTTTTGTGCGGCATTATGCTCGAACCAGTTGTTAACTCATCTGGTAACTTCAGAAAAGCAAAATTCTGACTCGTGTACAAGCATCCATCAATGGCTAGTTTTCCAACCGTTTGTGCAATGGATGATAAAGCATAGGCAATAGTTCGTTCCATTTTCCCACGACCCATTTGGGCATAAACCACATTGTAGTTTAAATCGTCGAAACCAAGCAACTTTGTAGTTAGCGTACGATCAAGCGGAAAGGATGATCCATAACCAGCCGCAGCTCCCAAAGGATTTTGATTAGCCGTTTTCCAGGCTGCCAATACCATGTGTAAGTCATCAACCAAACTTTCAGCAAAAGCACCAAACCACAAACCAAAGGACGATGGCATAGCAACTTGCAAATGCGTATAGCCCGGAATGAGCACATCTTTGTGTTGTTCGCTCTTTTGTTGCAATACCTTAAACAACTTGTTTACTGCTTCAACCACATCATGAATGCGATGGCGAGAAAAAAGTTTTAAATCGAGTAATACCTGATCGTTTCGTGATCGCCCACTGTGTACCTTTTTACCAGTGTCACCAAGTTTTTGTGTCAATAAAAGTTCAACTTGCGAATGCACATCTTCCACTCCATCCTCAATGGTGAAATCGCCAGCCTGTGCTTTTTTATATAAATCCTTTAGTTCTTTTAATAGAGCATCTAAATCTGCTTTATTTAAGAGGCCAACATTTTCAAGCATTGTGATGTGTGCCATGGTACCCATAATATCGAAGGGTGCCAGATAAACATCCAATTCACGATCGCGTCCCACCGTGAATTCTTCAATCTTTTTATTTACCGATGTTCCTTTATCCCATAATTTCATAACGAATTACTTTATAGAGTAGATAAAAAGTGAAGATGATTGAATAAATATTCCTAATTGTAAATATTTAAAGGGTATTTATTTCAATTCGACAAATATATTCACTTTTAGTAATAAATTAAAATTTACTGATGTATATTTATGACTTATGTCATTAATTTGTAATGTTTATAAACTACTTTATTTCTAGTTTGTCTAACATTTTTACATAGATAGCCACGCCTTCTCTTATCTCATTTAAATAAATGTATTCATCAGGCGTGTGCGAACGAGCCGAGTCGCCGGGACCCATTTTTAAAGTTGTGAAGTCCATCACTGCCTGATCGGATGTGGTAGGAGATCCGTAATGATTACGCCCAAGCTCAATACCTCTTTCTACAAGAGGGTGGTCAATGGGAATGGACGAACTATTGATACGATAGGAACGAGCTTTAACATCACAATCAACTTCCTTAGCTATTAATTGATGTAACTCCTTGTTGGAGTAACATTCGTTTAGGCGAACATCTACGACAAATTTGCAGCTATCAGGTACAACATTGTGTTGATTACCAGCCGATATTTGGGTGACGGTCATTTTTACTTTACCAAGATGAGGCGATACTTTTGGGAATTCATAGGTTTGAAACCAAGCGATATCTGACATTGCTTTGTAAAGCGCGTTTTCACCTTCATCGCGAGCGGCATGGCCAGTTTTGCCATGTGCTTCACAATCAAGTACGAGTAAGCCCTTTTCGGCAACAGCCATTTCCATTTGTGTGGGTTCGCCTACAATGCCCAGGTCAATTTTGCCTAGTTGGTCAAGAATGGAAGCTACGCCGTTGACACCTGAAATTTCTTCCTCAGCAGTTGCTGCAAAAACCAGATTGTAATCCTGTTCAGTGTCTTTGAGGCACAAAAAAGTAGCCATTAATGCAACTAATGGCCCACCTGCATCATTGCTCCCAAGTCCTGTAAGTTTATCACCTTCAAGAGTTGCAGCAAAAGGGTCGTAGGTCCACTTTGAAGAGGGTTTAACTGTATCGAGGTGAGAATTGAGTAGTATGCTTGGTAATTCAGGGTTTGGTTTTTTAGCCCAGCACCAGATGTTATTATTGCTGCGATTTACATTTAGGCCTTTAGAGCTTAAATACCTTGACATTAATTCAAGCACCTTATCTTCATTTCTACTGAATGATTCGGTTGTGATGAGTTGCTTTAGAAGCTCAATGGCTTCATCTGTATATTGCTCTATATTTAGCATTCTTATTGGTTGTGGTAATTATAATTCGAGTTGTGTGCCTTTAGAAAAGCCATTCTTGAGGCCTTCAGAATTGGAAATCAGAACTTGCTTAACACCATGTTTCAAAGCTGAAAACCCATTGTCGAGTTTCGGAATCATGCCATCAGAAATAGTGCCGTCATCTTTATAAGTTTGGTAAAGTTCTGTATTCAAATTTGTAATGACTGAGTTATCATTGTTCGGATCAGTTAGTACGCCACTTTTCTCAAAACAATAGGCCAACTGAACACTAAAGTCCATGGCAAATGCTTTTGCCAATTCGGCGGCTATGGTGTCAGCATTGGTATTTAATAGTTGGCCCTTGCCATCATGGGTGAGTGGTGCAATTACTGGAATTACCTCATTTTTGATTAAGTCGTTAAGCTGTTCTGTGTTAACTGATGTAACATCACCCACATAACCATAATCCACATCTTTAACTTCGCGTTTCTTGGCTCTAATTAAATCAAGATCAGCTCCGCAAAGGCCAATGGCCGATTTGTTAAGGGTCTGTAGTTGAGCCACAATATTTTTATTTACTAAGCCGCCATAAACCATTACCACTACGTTAAGAGTGTCGGTATCTGTAATGCGTCGGCCATCTACCATCTTAGTCTCAATGCCTAATTTTTCGGCTATGGCGGTTGCTGAGCGCCCACCTCCATGTACAAGAATTTTGTGCCCGGCTATTTTTGAAAAGTCCTGGATGAAGGTTTCGAGGCTTTCGGCGTTTTCAACCACTTTACCTCCAACTTTGATTATCGTAAGACGTTCTTGCATTAGTCTTGATTTAAATTTTCGAGCATTCGTTTAATCACAACCTGAGCTGATACTTCTCTGTTAGCTGCTTCATCAATTACAATGCTGTTTTCACTATCAATCACTTCGTCGCTTACAATCATGTTTCGTCGAACAGGCAGGCAGTGCATGAATTTGGCATTGTTTGTTAATTTCATTTTTTCTTCATCAACTGTCCAGGAGCGATCTTTGCTTAAAATCTGTCCATATTCGGAATAGGATGCCCAGTTTTTAGCATAGATGAAGTCTGCATTTTCAAAAGCTTTATTCTGATCATACTCGATTGTAGCACCATTGCTAAATTCAGGAGCCAACTCATAACCCTTGGGGTGCGTAATTACGAACTCAACATCGGCTTTCTTCATCCACTCAGCAAATGAATTTGGTACAGCCTGTGGCAGTGCTCGTGGGTGTGGTGCCCAGGTTAGTACGACTTTTGGGCGTGCCTTGGTTTTGTATTCTTCAATGGTAAATAAATCGGCAAAGGCTTGCAAAGGATGGCGTGTAGCACTTTCCATGCTGATAACCGGTACACCTGCAAATTCGATAAACTGGTTTAGAATGTTTTCTTCATAATCAGCTTTTTTATCTTCGAATGTTGCAAATGAGCGAACCGCAATGATATCGCAATAACGACCAATGACTGGTACAGCTTCACGCAAATGCTCAGGTTTGTCGCCATCCATTATCACGCCGAACTCACTTTCCAACTTCCAACCATCCTTATTGACATCCAGAACGATGACATTCATGCCAAGGTTCATAGCTGCTTTTTGAGTGCTTAATCTGGTACGCAGGCTTGAATTAAAAAAGATCAGAATAATGGTTTTATTCTTACCAAGAGTGTCCCAGGCATATGGTGTGCGTTTAACTTCTTTGGCCTCTTGTAAAGCTTGACTTAAATCGCCTATATCGTCAACGGTTAAATATCTCTTCATGATGGTATGTTTTACTTTTGTGGTTTAATCTCTAATTTGTCCCTCTCCACGAACGATCCATTTATAACTGCAAAGTTCGTTTAATCCCATTGGACCGCGAGCGTGCAATTTTTGGGTGCTAATGCCTATTTCAGCCCCAAGACCAAACTGAGCCCCATCGGTAAAGGCTGTGCTGGAGTTGACATACAAGGCCGCTGCATCTACTTCATTTAAGTAGCGTTCAATTCTATCTGCGTCAGTGGCAATAATAGCCTCGCTATGTTTTGAGCTATATTTGTATATATGATCGAGAGCTTCGGTTAAGGTATCAATGGTTTTAATCGACATTTTGTAATCCAAAAATTCAGTGCCAAAATCTTCAGGTTTAGCTTTTTCTAAGAGATTTTTCGGGTACAGAGAATCAAGTTTATTATAGGCTCTCTCGTCTGCATAGATTTGGACTTGTTTTTTTGCCAACTCGTGAACCAAAATTGGCAGATCGTTAATTCTGTTGCTGTGTATAAGTAAACAGTCAAGCGCATTACAAACGCTCACGCGCCTTGTCTTGGCATTGAGTACGATTTTTTTTCCCGTATCCAGATCGGCAGATTTATCGAAATAAGTGTGCACAATCCCTGCACCAGTTTCAATTACAGGAATTTTCGCGTTATCGCGAACTGAATTAATTAGACTTTGTGAACCTCTTGGAATGAGTACATCAACTTTGCCAACTGCATTCATCAACTCTGTGCTTGCAAGTCGATCGCTTGGTAGAAGTTGAATGATATCAGGATCAACGCCAAGGCTTTTAAGAACGTTTTTGATGATTCGAACCAGTTCTGTGTTACTGTTTTCTGCATCGCTTCCACCCTTTAGTACACAGGCATTACCTGAGCGCAGGCACAAGGCAAATACATCAATGGTAACATTAGGGCGAGCTTCGTATATGATACCAATTACGCCAAGAGGTACGCGTACTTTTTCGAGATTGAGACCATTTGCGAGAGTTCTTTTTTCAAGGCTCTCGCCAACAGGTACGGGCAATTCTGAAATAGAAACTAGGTCGTGTGATATTAATTCCAAGCGCTCGCGCGATAGCTTTAAACGATCATATCGTGGATCGCTTTTATCCATTTTATTTAAATCAAGCAGATTAGCCTCAAGTATTTTGGACTTCTCAACCAGGATAGCCTTACTCAACGATTTAAGAATCATTTCGGTTTGCTCTGCGTCAAGTTTTGGCATGCTACGTGAAGCCTGTTTTACTTTTTGAAAATAATTGTCGTACATATTGTTTGTATTAAGGCTCAGTAATTAGTTCAGGATAGAGGTATAGGTAGTCGTAATGAACGAGGGGTTTATACTTTTTATCGTGTTTATGTTTTTCTGCTTTGTCGATGTCGTATGCAGCTTTTCCAATGCCAATGGTTTGTTTTTCTGTATTTAATATGCGTACCAAATCACCTTTTTTGAAACCGCCATTAATGGCTGTGATTCCTGCTAAAAGTAGGCTGGTAGCTTTGGGCGAATACAGAGCTTGTAGTGCGCCCTCATTAATTGTGATTTCAGCTTTGGTAAAACCTTCGGAATAGGCAATCCATTGTTTTATGGCCGGGCTTGGCTCACTTGCTTCGAAGTGGGTATGGACAACCTTTTCAGATTGATCCAATAGGCTCAATAGAATATTGTCAATGGTGCCATTGGCAATGTGCACATTAATTCCTGATGCGGCTGTTTTCTTAGCTATGTTGCACTTGGTTAGCATACCACCTCGCCCAAAGTCTGATTTATTGGTTGAGATATATTTGGCTAAATCTGTATCCTTATGGTTTATATTTTCAATGACCTTTGATTCAGCTAAATCAGGATGTCCATTGTAAATGCCGTTAATATTAGATAGAATAATTAGCCCCTGACAGGCCATCATCGAAGCCATCATGCCACTCAATTCATCATTATCGGTGAACATGAGTGCGGTAACCGAAACAGCATCGTTTTCATTAACAATTGGGATGACATTGTTCTGCCACAGCGCATTTACACAATTCTTCATGTTTAAGTAATGCTCACGCGTTCTAAAATCTTCCTTTGTTACAAGCACCTGCGCCACTTGAATATTGTGTTTTGCAAAGAGTTCGGCATAAAGGTTAATAAGTTTTACCTGGCCAATGGAACTTAATAGTTGACGTTGCGAAACGCGATCCAGCTTTTTATCAATAGATATTAATCCACGCGCTGAAGCAACAGCTCCGGATGAAACCAATACTACTTTCTTACCCGAGTTATGCAACTGAGCGATTTGTTCAACAAGCTGGTTTACCCGTTGACGATTTAATCCGCCTTCGGAGTTAGCCAACACATTTGAACCAATTTTTATGGTCAATTTGTTGTACATAGTATTATTTGCCGTTTTCTATTTTATTAAATGAGGTTAATAAACCTTTGATCAAGGACGAACTAAAACCTTGGTGCTCCATTTCATTTAATCCAGAAATGGTAACGCCTCGTGGAGTAGTTACTTTGTCAATTTCATCTTCGGGATGATTGCCTTTCTGGATGAGTAGATCGGCGGCACCTTTAACTGTTTGTGCCGCAATTTGAAGAGCTAATCTAGAGCCAAAGCCAATTTCGATACCTCCTTGGGTAGCCGCGCGAATGAAACGCATGGCATAGGCTATTCCACAAGCAGCTAGTACCGTTGAGGCTGCCATTAATTCTTCAGGAACAATGAGTGCCTGCCCCATTTGACGAAATAGTTCCAATACAATTTCGTCTTGCTCTTCTTTGGCATTATATGAAGAAATACATGTCATTGATTCGCCAATTTCAACAGCTGTATTTGGCATTGCTCTGAATATAGGCAGTTGAATTCCACAGAATGAATGAATTTGTTCTGAATCAACACCTGTAGCGAGCGAAACAACAATCGTATCTGCTTTTAAAGCTGGTTTGATTTCTTGTACAATGGCTTCTAACTGATAGGGTTTAACAGCAAGAAGAATGATGTCAGCATTCTGCGAAGCTTCTAAATTGTTCTTGGTAATAACTACACCTTTTTCTTTAAAATCAGATAATAAATTGGTGCGTCGGCGTGTAATAGTGAGCTGAGAGGGTTTGAATAAACCTTTATCAAGTATACCTGCAGCTATTGCAGAACCTAAATTTCCACCACCTATGATAACTAATTTATCTGCTTTCATAATTCGATTTTTTGGAAAATAAATGTGTCATTTTATCATTGAGAAACCCAATGCGCTTATAAATTTACACAAAACTCCCAAAAAATCGTTAGAAAGTTATTTGCTTTCTTCCGCTGGTTCGTTCGAATCGACTTTAACGTGTGCCCAGTTTTCGCCAGATTTAATTCTGTAGAGTTGCATTTCGCTGATGCCAAACTGTTTTGCTATTAGTTTTAAACGTGTTTTGCGATTCGGATCCATGATCTTCATCTTTAATCGCATTACTTGTGTGGCAGTAAGCTTATGACCTTGTTGTGTTTTGCGCCCTTTTTGTTTCTCTCTTGCCTCAAGAACCATTGGATTTTTTTGTTGATGTTCAAACATCTCATCCTTATTGGCCCATACGAGGTTTTCAATGTAGTTATTTGATTTATTAAAATCCTTATGTATTACAAAGGTCTGGTCATCTGACTTATTTGTTAAGAAAAGTTCTGCAACTAACTTATGAACGTAATAGGTTTTTGATTTCCCAAAAGGTCTTAGAGGCAGGGTGGGATAGCCACGTAATTTTCCGCCTCTGATATAGGTGCCTTTCTCTCTTGAATCAGTAAAACTGATTATTCTCCCATAATTTGAAATAGCATAACGTTTTTTTAAGGCGCCTTCTTCAAATTTTAATTCTTTCCATTCTTCGTTCCAGTGTGACCTAACCATTATTCTAATAATAAATTGTTTAACCGCTCTCTACAGCTTCGCTTAAGCAGTCGATAAAATAGTCCACATGACTCTTTTTGAGAGTCAGTGGAGGTAATAACCTCATAGTACTTGTGCCGGAAACGCCAGTAAAAATATAATTTTTTCTTAATAATTCCATTCTTATAGGTTTAATAGGCTTATTTAGATCGATTCCAATCATTAGTCCTTGACCCCTAACTGCCTTTATGTTGCTTATTTCTGATAGTTTCGACAGTAGATAATTACCTGTTTCTAAACTATTGTTGATTAATTTTTGGTTCTCGATAGTTTCTAATACAGCCAAGGCTGCGGAGCACGCCAAGTGGTTGCCCCCAAAAGTTGTTCCAAGTAATCCATAACTTGCTTCCAGATGTAGCGCAATTAAAACTCCACCGATGGGGAAACCATTACCCATTCCTTTAGCTATTGTAATCAAGTCGGGTTTCACATTGGTATACTGAAAGGCAAAAAACTTTCCGCTTCGTCCGTAGCCCGATTGAATTTCATCAAGTATTAAAAGCGTGCCATATTTTTTGCAGAGCGTTTCTAATTTTTCTAGAAATTTCGGGTCAGGAACAATGATGCCACCAATTCCTTGGATGCCTTCTATAATCACGGCAGCAACATCTTGTTTGGATAAACAAGCTTCAATTTTTTCCAAGTCATTCAGAGGAAGAATTTCTACCACATGATTGGCATTGAAGGGCGCAATGATATTCGCATTGTCCGTAATGGCAACTGCGCCGGAAGTACGGCCATGAAAGCCTTTTTCGAACGCAACTATCTTTTTACGACCTGTTTTAAACGAAGCTAGTTTTAAAGCATTTTCATTTGCTTCGGCACCTGAGTTACATAAAAACAATTGGTAGTCAGGTAGCTCAGCTAACTCTCCCAGTTTATTAGCAAGCTCTTGCTGTAAAGGATTTTGAATAGAATTACTATAAAAACCAAGTTTGCTCAGTTGATTGCTTATGCGATCAACATAATGAGGGTGGCTATGGCCAATGGAAATGACGGCATGGCCACCATAAAGGTCAAGGTATTTATTGCCCATATCGTCCCATACATAACAATCCTCGCCTTTTACAGGCGTAATGTCAAATAGTGGATAAACCTCAAATAGTTTCATGGTTTTTATATTAATTATACTCTAGTAAAAACGGTAATCGTGGTAGGATGTAGCACCACAGACTCGTTAGTCTGTGGTGCTGATAAGCTAAGGAGCCCTCTTATACAAAGAAGAATGAACACCTAAAAATTTAAACCAAATAAACCAATGCTAAAAAGCAACCGACTTAAGTTGAAGACCCATTGCTTCATCCAAACCATAAATGATATTCATATTTTGAACAGCCTGACCAGATGCTCCTTTTACAAGGTTGTCTATCACGCTGATGATATGTAATTTGTTATTGTGTTTTTTAACTTGTACCAATGCTTTGTTTGTGTTAACCACTTGTTTTACATCAGGACTTGACTTAACCATGTGTGTAAAAGGTTGATCTGAGTAGTACTCATTGTATAACTTCAAAGCTTCTTCTTCACTTAAATCACAATCAAGATAAACTGATGCTAAGATTCCTCGTGGAAAATTACCACGCATTGGAACGAAATTAATGTCGTGCCTAAAACCTGGCTGTAATTGTTGCATGGTTTCACCAATCTCTCCTAAATGTTGATGAGAAAATGATTTGTAAACCGATGCATTGTTATTGCGCCAGCTAAAATGTGTGGTTGCTGAGGGTGCTTGTCCAGCACCTGTGGAACCAGTAATGGCATGAATATGCACTTCGTTTAACAAAGCTGCATTAGCAAGCGGTAGTAAAGCCAGCTGAATGGCTGTAGCAAAACAACCAGGATTAGCGATCTTATTAGCTTTAGCAATGGCTTCTTTATTACATTCTGGTAGGCCATATACAAAACCGTCTGCATCTTCGTTTAAGCGAAAGTCGTTACTTAGGTCAATTATATTACCCTCAAACGATGTTGGAATGGCATCGACAAAACTTTTTGATCGACCATGGCCCATGCATAGAAATAATACATCTGCCTCATTGTAGTCAACATCCTTTGCAAAAAGCATATCAACATTACCAACCAAGTCGGTATGAGTACTGCATACTTCCAAGCCAGCCTGACTTGAGCTTTGAATAAAACTAATTTTAACCTGCGGATGGTGTATCAATATTCTGATTAATTCACCAGCGGTATAACCTGCGCCACCAACAATTCCAACGTTAATCATCTTTCCCTTCAAGGTTAAGTTGCCCTTTATTTACGGCATTATAAATTTTCATTGGCGTTGCCATGATGGTTGTAAATCCTTCAACATCACTTGCAGTCCAGGCTTTATTCATCTCACCATATTCACCAAAAGTACTATTCATTAAATCGTGATCTGATTCGATACCAACCATCTCGTAACGATATGGCTTTAGTTTCATGATGACCTTGCCAGTCACATTTTGCTGCGTGTTTTCAAGAAATTTCTCAATATCACGCATGCTTGGTTCAAGGTATTGCGACTCGTGTAAAAACATGCCGTACCAATTGCCCAATTGCTCTTTCCAATGCATTTGCCACTTGCTCAAGACATGTTTTTCGAGCATATGGTGTGCCTTAATAATTAATATCGGAGCAGCAGCTTCGAAACCAACGCGGCCTTTAATACCAATAATAGTATCGCCTACGTGCATGTCGCGACCAATGGCATAAGGCGTAGCTAAGGCTTCAATTTTCTGTATGGCTTCTATGGGTGTAGCAAATGTTTCATCGTTCACTTTACTAATCTCACCCTTTGTGAATTCTATCGTTAAAGTCTCCTCATCTTTTGCTTTCAGTTGACTTGGGTAGGCATCTTCGGGCAAAGTTTGGTTTGAAGTTAAGGTTTCTTTACCACCCACACTTGTTCCCCAAAGTCCTTTGTTGATGGAGTACTCCATCTTGGTCCAATCGCGATCAACGCCACGTGATTTGAGAAAGTCGATTTCTTCCTCACGCGATAATTTTAAATCTCGAATTGGTGCAATCACTTTTATTTCTGGCGCTAAAACCTGAAAGGTTAAATCAAATCGAATTTGATCGTTACCGGCACCAGTGCTTCCATGAGCAATGTATTTGGCACCTATTTTTCGGGCATACTCAACAATGGCAAGTGCTTGAAAGATGCGTTCAGAACTTACTGATAAAGGATAAGTATTGTTTTTTAAGACATTACCGTAGATCATATAGCGAATGCAGCGCTCGTAATAGCGATTGGTAACATCTAAAGCTGTATGCTCTGTTACGCCTAACTCGTAGGCTTTGGTTTCGATGTCTTCCAATTCTGCTTCAGAAAATCCACCTGTATTAGCTAAGGCTGAATACACATCTAAATCCTTTTCTTCGCAAAGATACTTCACGCAATATGAGGTATCTAATCCGCCGCTATACGCTAAAACTACTTTATCCTTCATCTTTATTATTATTAGCTACATTTTGTATATCCTATAAAAAAGCAGTTACTTTTTTAATGCCATTGATTGTATTGTTCCTGTTTAATTGGAATACTGATTTCTTTATGGTATTCCATTTGCTTTTAAGTCCCTTTTTTGATTTACTGTTATTTGCTTCCTTAACTGGTTTTATTCGGCTGGGATCAAACAACATGCCTGTGCATAAACAATGACGTCGCTCGGTACGCAAAAGAATATCATAGTTAACGCACGTTTTGCAGCCTTTCCAAAAATTTTCGTCGTCGGTTAATTCCGAAAATGTAACAGGACGATAACCTAAATCAGAATTTATTTTCATCACGGCTAATCCTGTGGTTAAACCAAAGATCTTAGCATCAGGAAATCGTTCTCTGGATAGATCAAAAGCTTTACTTTTAATTGCTTTGGCCAAGCCGTGGCCTCTATAATCATCCACTACAATTAAACCCGAGTTAGCTACATATTTGTCGTGTCCCCAAGTTTCGATGTAGCAAAAGCCGGCAAATACATCATCTTGAAGCGCAAGAATTGCCTTGCCCTCTTCAATCTTTGAAAGAATGTATTCAGGACTACGTTTAGCAATTCCTGTCCCGCGAACCTTTGCTGCTTCAGCAATGGTGCTCAGAATTACATCAACATAACTCTTGTGTTCTTTTTGTGCGACAAAAATGTTAAACTTCATTAGGCTTATATTATTAAGCGCTTGTTACGCTCATTGATATTTATAATATTTTCTCTTTTAGGCCTGGCATAAATAAGGACAAGGCATTGATTACATCCGTTTTACTTACGCCTTCGCGGCTTATAAGTAATATGGTATCGTCGCCAGCTATTGTTCCTAATATTTCGTATGGACCATGACTATCTATTACCGATGCTATGCCATTTGCAAAACCAGGTCTTGTTTTTATGATGGCCATTTGCCCTGAAAATTCAATGGATTCAACGCCACTTACAGGAAACTCCTCTAATCGTCCAGGCTCTTCATTTTTTTGCGCTGATTCAGGTATTACATATTTATATCCCGTTTCAGCATCGGGCACTTTTGCCACTTTCAAATATTTAAGGTCGCGCGAAAGTGTTGCCTGTGTTATTTTATAACCTTCGTTTTCTAATAGGCTAACCAACTCTTCCTGCGAACTAATTTTTTGTGATCCGATTAATTGCTTTATCGCCATTAATCGTTGAGCTTTTATTTTCATATGACTATGTTTTTTCAATTGCCTCCCGATAGCTATCGGGATGGAACTCGCCTGAAAATAACTATCCTCGAATGTGATAATTATTTATTATGGCTCGTTTCATGTGCCAAGTACTAATTGAAATTATTACTTGAACCAAGTTATTCATTTAAGCATCCTTCTTCAATAAATACTTAAACGAATGATTTGATTCATTCTCCATTGTATATTTATACGGTGTCGATGCAAATTTATTCATTAATTATTAAAATCAAAGCTGTTTTTTGTAAAAAATATGTATTTTTGTACGACAATATGATTCAATAATTAATAAAATTAAGGTCGACTAGTGACTGTATTCCGCTTGAACATAGGCTTTCTGCAAGATATTATCCGCTCAGTATATCTATTCATTGGTTCTTTTTATTTTTCTTATTCTTTGTTTTTTGCTTCAAATGAATCAATAAATGAATGTATTTGTATAAAAAATGAATATTCTGAGGTGAAATATGATCTAGAAGTAAAGATGTGCGCTAAGTTTATGCATAAAATTCAAAAGGCATAGGTGGAGTTGTTAGTAATTGATACGAAAAAATAAATCATATATAAAAATGAAGAAGAACGTCAAAAAGGTAATTGTACTAGGTTCGGGAGCGCTTAAGATTGGCGAGGCTGGTGAATTTGATTATTCTGGCTCACAAGCTTTGAAGGCTTTAAAGGAAGAGGGAATTGAAACGGTATTAATTAATCCAAACATTGCAACTGTACAAACTTCTGAAGGAATAGCAGATAAGATTTACTACTTGCCTGTAACGCCTTATTTTGTTGAGGAAGTGATGAAGAAGGAGAATCCCGAAGGTATTCTTTTGGCGTTTGGAGGTCAGACTGCATTAAATTGTGGTACTGAATTATATGAAAATGGCATTCTTGAAAAGTACAATGTTGAGGTGCTTGGTACACCTGTGCAATCTATTATTGATACTGAAGATAGAGAGATATTTGCCAACAAGCTAAAGGAGATTGATGTAAAAACTCCTATTAGTATAGCGGTTACCTCTGTTGAGGAGGCTGTAAAAGCATCCAAAGAAATAGGTTTTCCAATCATTGTTCGTGCTGCCTATACGCTTGGCGGAATGGGCTCTGGTTTTTGCCACAGCACTGAGGAATTGATTGAGCGAGCTGAAAATGCTTTTTCATACTCCAATCAGATATTGGTTGAAGAATCATTAAAAGGTTGGAAAGAGGTAGAGTACGAAGTGGTTCGTGATGCTTACAATAACTGTATTACTGTTTGTAATATGGAAAACTTCGATCCACTTGGTATACACACTGGGGAAAGTATTGTAGTAGCGCCATCGCAAACACTATCAAATTCGGAGTATCATAAGCTAAGGGAGCTTGCCATTAAAATAATTCGCCACATTGGAGTTGTTGGTGAGTGTAATGTGCAATATACTTTAGATCCTAACTCTGAAGATTACCGTGTAATTGAAGTGAATGCACGTTTATCTCGTTCGAGCGCTTTGGCATCAAAAGCCACTGGTTATCCATTGGCTTTTATTGCGGCTAAACTTGGTTTGGGTTACAGTTTGCATGAGTTGAAAAACTCTGTAACGAAAACAACTACAGCCTTTTTTGAGCCAGCTTTAGATTATGTTGTGTGTAAGATACCTCGTTGGGATTTAGGGAAGTTTTCAGGCGTATCTAAACAGATAGGATCAAGTATGAAGTCCGTTGGAGAGATTATGGCCATCGGTCGTAATTTTGAAGAAGCCATTCAGAAGGGACTTCGTATGGTAGGGCAAGGCATGCACGGCTTTGTGGCCAACCAAGAGTTTAAGCAGGAAGGAATAATTGAGGAGCTGACAGAGCCGACTGATCAACGCGTTTTTGCAATTTCGGAGGCTTTGCAAGCAGGTATGAGCATTGATGAAATTCATGAGCATACACGAATAGATAAGTGGTTTCTTGAAAAATTAAAGAATATAACGGATCATCAGAAAGTATTGGAGTCGCATAATTCACTGGAGACATTACCTCGCGAAGATCTGTTGTTGGCGAAAAAGATGGGTTACTCTGATTTTCAGGTGGCACGATTGGTGTTGAACACACCTTCTGCTCAAATGGAGAAAGGTCTGCTACAAGTTCGCGCTTTTCGTAAAGCCAATGGTATATTACCTGTGGTTAAACAGATTGATACAATGGCGGGTGAGTTTCCAGCACAGATCAATTACCTGTATCTTACTTATAGTGGACAATTTCATGATATCGATTATGAACAGGATGGTAAGTCGGTTATTGTGTTGGGTTCTGGTGCCTATCGCATTGGATCATCGGTCGAGTTCGACTGGTGCAGTGTAAATGCCCTAAATACGATTAATAAGCAAAACCATCGATCAATAATGATCAATTATAATCCTGAGACGGTGAGTACGGATTACGATATGTGTGATCGTCTTTACTTTGATGAATTAACTCAGGAGCGTGTTTTGGATATCATTGATCTGGAAACACCAAAAGGAGTGATTGTTTCGGTGGGAGGACAGATTCCAAATAATCTGGCCATGAAGTTGCATCGTCAGGATGTACCTATTTTGGGTACTTCACCAGAGGATATTGATCGCGCCGAAAACCGTCAGAAGTTTTCGAGTTTGTTGGATGAGTTAGAAGTTGATCAGCCGCGTTGGAGCGAGTTAACCTCCATTGAAGATATATTCACATTCGTTGAAGAAGTTGGTTTCCCTGTTTTGGTTCGCCCATCTTATGTGCTTTCAGGAGCTGCCATGAATGTGGTTTCGAACAAGGATGAGTTAGAGCATTTCTTAACACTTGCGGCTAATGTGTCAAAAGAATTTCCTGTGGTTGTATCTGAGTTTATTGAACAAGCTAAAGAAATTGAAATTGATGCGGTAGCTAACAAAGGTGAAGTTGTAGCTTATGCCATTAGTGAGCATATTGAGTTTGCTGGAGTTCACTCGGGTGATGCTACCATCGTGTTTCCACCTCAGAAGCTATATATTGAGACGATTCGTCGTGTAAAGCGCATATCAAAAGAAATTGCCAAAGGATTAAATATCTCGGGGCCTTTCAATATGCAGCTGTTGGCCAAGGATAACGATATAAAAGTGATTGAGTGTAATCTGCGCGCATCTCGTAGTTTCCCATTTGTATCAAAAGTACTGAAGGTTAACTTAATTGATATTGCTACTCGTGTAATGCTTGGCTTGCCTGTTGAGAAGCCAAACAAGAGTTTGTTTGAACTGGATTACGTTGGGATAAAAGCTCCTCAATTCTCATTTGCTCGCTTGCAAAAGGCCGATCCTGTACTGGGGGTTGATATGTCATCGACAGGTGAAGTGGGTTGTATTGGCGATAATTATTACGATGCGGTGTTGCAAGCTATGTTATCGGTAGGTTACAAAATTCCTGAAAAGAACATTTTGATCTCATCGGGGCCTGCTCGTTCGAAACTGGAGTTGCTGAACAGTGCTCGTATGTTGAAGCAACGTGGTTTTAATTTATTCGCAACAGGAGGTACGCATAAATTCTTTGCGGAAAATAATGTGGAAACTACTTTGCTTCACTGGCCAAATGAGGATAAGAAACCAAATACCTTGGATTATATCAGGGAGAAGAAAATTGATTTGGTGATAAATATTCCTAAGAATTTAACAGAAAGTGAATTGAAAAATGGCTACAAGATTCGTCGTGATGCCATTGACTTTAACATTCCATTAATTACCAATGCGCGACTAGCAAGTGCTTTCCTTTATGCCGTATGTAAATGGGGCAAGGAAAAGATTAGTATCAAACATTGGGATGAATACAAATAAAGATTATTAGTAGGTTTTTAATCTTTACAAATTCCCGCTCTGGACAGCTCTAGGCGGGAATTTTTTTATTTAAAAAAGTTGGTCAGTTGAAATAGATAAAACTTAAGCGTCCCACAGCCAAGTCTATTATCTAAAATCTAGCAATCTATAGTCATATAAGCCTCAGCCAATACTAAATCCGAAGGCGTTGTAATTTTAATGTTTTCACGATTACCCTCAACTAAATGAATGCTTTCGCCCATGGATTCCACTACCGAAGCGTCATCGGTAAAGAGTGGATCAAAATCTTGTTCGTATGCTTTTAACAGAATATCCGACTGAAAAACTTGAGGTGTTTGAACTAGCTTAACGGTGTTGCGGTCTATTGCTTTACTAGTTTTATCTTGAGTTAAACGAACCGACTCAAAGGCATCAAGCACAGGAATGGCATTGCCCTTATTATTGGCCTCATCATAACATCGTTTCAATGTATCTTCGGAGACAAGTGGACGAACGCCGTCGTGAATGCCAATTAAGGCGGGCGTATCAACCAGAGCTAGCCCATTTTTAACACTGTTGAAACGGTTCTCTCCTCCCGTGGTCAGATGATGTTTGATGGTAAAGTTGTGTTGTTCGCAAAGCTTACGCCAATGCTCCATTTGGTTTGCAGGTAAAACCAATACGAGTCTTATGGTACTGTCGAAATTGAAAAATGCGTTTAGGGTATGCATAAGTATGGGCAAGCCTTTTACTTCAAGGAATTGTTTTGGGATTTCGCCTCCCATTCTGGTTCCACTGCCACCTGCCACTATAATTGCGTATCTATGCATTAGCTATTTTTTGAGTATTGAATAAATCAAAATTACATTGCTTGCGGTAAGCATCCAAGCCTCTCGGTTTATTCTTTCCATTTTTTTGATTCTATTGTGCATTTGCGTATTTTTCAGAAAAAGCAATTTTATGATAGAACCAATAGTGTATGACTTTCTGAAAGATCTGAAAGTGAATAACAATCGCGAGTGGTTTGCCGAACATAAGCCAAGATTTCAAGCTGCAAAATTATCTTTCGAAAACTCCATTCAGCAATTTATTGAGATGATACATAAGGAAGATCCTTCGATAGGTTTGCCTGCACCCAAGGATTGTGTTTTCCGGATTTATCGCGACACACGTTTTGCAAAAGATAAAACGCCATATAAAACCAACATGGGAGCTTATGTTGTAAATGGCGGTCGCAAAAGTCCAATGGGTGGATACTACATACACATTGAACCGGGCGCTTCGTTTGTGGCTGGAGGAATATACTGTCCTCCTTCGGATGTACTGAAGAAAGTGCGCAAGGAGGTTTATAACTTTAGCGATGAGTTTAAGGAAATTATATACGATAAGCAGTTTAAAAAACTATTTCCAAGTTTATATGAAGATAAGCTGAAGATGGCTCCTAAAGGTTTTCCAAAAGACTTCGAGGATGTTGATTTATTGAAATACAAATCATACATAGTATCGCAAGAATTGAAGGATGAGGAATTGACTGGGGAGAAAGCGAAATCAATTCTTACAAAAGCCATTAAAACCTTGCGCCCATTAAATGATTTTATAAATCGAGGCGTTGCCAGCGATGAAGAAGAAATTACGTTGTAATTGATCTAGGTCAATTTTATTAAGCCGTTTAAATCGTATTTTTAGTTTAAAATTATTACATGCAATTATACATAGATCCCAAGGGAGGAATGGCAGGCGATATGTTCGCTGCAGCACTTATATCAGCAGGTGCTGATGAAAAATTAATGGTGGAAGCAATGCTGTTGGCTGCCAACAAAATTGGTAAGGCAAGCATTAAAACATCTTTAACGCATGATAGTGCTCATCGCTTACATATCGAAATAGAACATCATCATGGTCATTTATCGGGCCATAAGGCCTACCATTTGCTCGAAGATATCTTTGCAGAGTTGAAGATTGAGGAACGGTATCAGGCATTTGGCTTTAGAGCTTTAAAAGCATTGGTTGAGGCGGAGATTAAAGCGCATAAAGAGAATACTTTTTTAACGGATCATATTCATGCCCATCACCATCATCATCATAACGAAAGTGCCGATCATGATCATCACCATGAAAAGGAAGACGCTTATTTACACGAGGCGCAGGATATTTTGATTGATATTACAGGTGCTGTATATGGTCTGCAGTTGTTAAACGCATCAACCGAAGCTCGATTAACTAATCCAGTTAGTTTAGGAGGAGGTCATATTACATTCTCGCACGGTCATTTGCCAGTTCCTGCTCCGGCAACCAAAATCATCTTCGATAAAAATAATTTGCCTGGAGATCTTGGCCCACTTGATGTGGAACTGTGTACGCCAACCGGGGCTGCTATATTAGCTGGTTTGGAAGCTAAAAAGGTAAGTGAATTTCCAACTTCATTTACGAAAGAAGGAACTTCAAGAGGAGGGAAGGATTTTGAAATTCCACCATTGAAATTAATGCTGGAATAAAAAGTTAAGAATTACGGATGGGGCTGTCTCAAAAGAGATTTTGAAATCCAGACAACTTAAAGATTAAAACTTAATCTTTATTTCTACCCCTCCAAACCTCCCCTAAAGTGGAGGCTTAAGTCCCCTTCAGGGGATTTAGGGGTAACAAATATTGAAGTTAGTTACAAATT